>JAEWKG010000326.1 GCA_023386135.1 Pseudomonadota bacterium
GGAATATCGAGCGTCGCGCCGTCGACGATCTCGATCCGCTCGACGTTGGCGGCGAGGATGCGGGTGAGCAGGGTGAAGAGCGAATCCGACTTGGTCGAGGGGCGCTTGCCGTTGAACAGCACGTTGCCGGTCGCCTGGCCCAGCCCGCGCAGCTGCTCGCTCTCGCGGATCTGGAAGCCCGGCACCTGCTGGATCATGTCGGCCGCGGTCTTCGGGCCGTAGCGGGCGAAGTCGGCCGGGGTGTAGACCTGCCGGCCGGCGGGCGCCTCGGCGGCGTTGGTCACTTCCGCGGGTTGCGGCGGGGGCGCGTCGCCGGTGGGTGCGTCTTGCGCCAGCGCGGGCGGCGCGAACGCGGCCCCGGCGAGCAGCGCGGCGAGCGTTGCGGGTTTCATGCAGGCATTCTCCCCACTGCGGCCGCGGCGGGCCGTCTTCCTTGCGGTGACGTTCGTAATCGCACTCGCCTGTCTCGCGCGCGGGTCGCTCGACGAGCGCCCGCTTGCATTCGACGGAAGTCGTTCGTCGAAAAATCGCTTTCCTACAGGGGCTTGGCCTGCTCGAAACGAGCGCATGCGCTGCGCTTCGCTTCTTCCTCGCTTTGGCAAAGCCACCGGACCGTGTGGCTTTTGCTTTGCAGAAAGCCACACCCGGGCGCGGCGAAACCGGCAATCCGCCGAGGGTGGGCGGGGTGAAAGTCACAGTGTTTGCGCGCCCGTTTTGCGTGACATCCTCGGCGGCCCCGCCGCTCCGGTTTTCCTTGCGGGCCGCCTGCCGGACGCTACGATAATCCAGCTTCAAAGGAGGGCATCTTGGGCCTTACACTGATCCTGATCGTCGCCGTTCTGTTCATCTTCCTCATGAGTTCGGTACGCGTGGTGCGACAGGGCTACGTCTACACCATCGAGCGGTTCGGCCGCTTCACCAAATCGGCGGCACCGGGCCTCCACATCATCACCCCGTTCGTCGACCGCGTCGGGCAGAAGGTGAACATGATGGAGCAGGTGCTCGACATCCCGGGGCAGGAGATCATCACCCGCGACAACGCGATGGTGGGGGTCGACGCGGTGGTGTTCTTCCAGGTGCTCGACGCGGGCAAGGCTGCGTACGAGGTGCACAACCTCTATGGCGCGATCATGGCGCTGACGACGACCAACCTGCGCACCGTGATGGGCTCGATGGACCTCGACGAGACGCTGTCGAAGCGCGACGAGATCAACGCCCGCCTGCTGTCGGTGGTCGACCACGCGACCTCGCCGTGGGGCGTCAAGATCACCCGCGTCGAGATCAAGGACATCCGCCCGCCGGTCGATATCTCCGAGGCAATGGCGCGGCAGATGAAGGCCGAGCGGTTGAAGCGCGCCGAAATCCTCGAGGCCGAGGGCGAGCGCGCCAGCCGCATCCTCCGCGCGGAGGGCGAGAAGCAGTCGGCGATTCTCTCCGCCGAGGGCAAGAAGGAAGCCGCCTTCCGCGACGCCGAAGCGCGTGAGCGCGCCGCCGAGGCCGAGGCGCAGGCGACCCGCTCGGTGAGTGAGGCGATCGCCCAGTCGGGCAACCAGGCGATCAACTACTTCATCGCGCAGGAATACACCAAGGCGGTCGGCAAGTTCGCCACGAGCCCCAACGCCAAGACCATCCTGTTCCCGGTCGAGGCGACCCAGCTGATCGGCTCGCTGGGCGGGATCGGCGAGCTGGTGCGCGACATCGCCAAGCCGGGCGAGGGCGCTCCGGCGGGCAGCGGTGACAGCGGGGTGCAACTTCCCAGGCCGCGTACGCGCGCCGCGGTGCCGCGGACGGGGACCGACGAGACCGCCTGATGGATTGGCTGACCGATCTCGACGCCGCGTGGGCGTGGATCGCCTTCGGGCTGGTGCTCGCCGGGCTCGAGATGATCGTGCCCGGCGTCTACCTGATCTGGCTCGCGCTGGCGGCGCTGGTGACCGGCGCGCTCACTTTCGTATTCGACTTCGGCGTGCCGCTGCAGGTGGTCGATTTCGTGTTCCTCTCGCTCATCGCGGTGTTCACCGCCCGGCGCATGTTCGGGGAAGAACCGATCGAGAGCGACGATCCGCTGATGAACAACCGCATGGGGCGGCTCGTCGGCCAGACCGGTACCGTCGCGGTGGCGATCGAGCATGGCGAGGGACGGGTCAGCCAGGGCGACAGCCAGTGGCCGGCGCGCGGCCCCGAGCTTCCCGCCGGCACCCGCGTGCGGGTGATCGGCTTCGACGGCGGCACCCTGATCGTCGAGCCGCTCGCCGCGCTTACCAGCGAAGGAACCGCGCCGGCGAGCTAGCTCGCGAGCTTCTCGTTGAACCGCCCGTACTTGCGGTAGCGGGTCATCCACCGGTCGAGGAACAGCCCCAGCGGACGCGGCACGATGCCGAGCTGCTTGAGGCCGGGCAGGGCGCCCGAGGGCCGGTTGCCCGCCTTGAGGAGCGCCCACTGGTCGCCGTTCATCGGCGTGCCGGGGAGGGCGGCGAACAGCGCGGAAGCCGGATCGGGCACCTCGACAAAGGTGCGCTTGCGGTTCTGGCTTGCGGCGATGCGGCGGTTGAGCTCGAGCATGGTCACGCTCTCGGGCCCGGCGATCTCGTAGGTCTTGCCGCCGTGGGCCTGTGGGTCGGTGAGCGCCGCGACCACCGCCGCCGCCGCGTCGTCGACGAACAGCGGTTGCAGCGCGGCATTGGGCGCGAACACCGGCAGCACCGGCAGCCGCGCGATCAGGCCGGCGAACAGGTTGAGGAAATTGTCGTCCTCGCCGAACAGCACTCCCGGCCGCAGGATGGTGGCGCCAGGGAACGCGGCGAGCACCGCCTTCTCGCTCTCGCCCTTGGCCCGCGCGTAACCGGTCTCGGATTCCGCATCGGCCCCGATCGCACTGACATGCACGAACGCCCCGCAGCCGGCGCTCGCCGCGGCCTCGGCGAGATTCCGCGCGCTGCCGCAGATCGTGTCCATCACATCGCCGGAGAACGTCCCGACCAGGTTCACCACCGCATCGGCGCCAGCAACCACCGCCGCGGCACTATCGGCGCGCGTGGCATCGCACCGCGCGAACTGGATCTGCCCGAGCTGCGCCAGCGGCCGCAGGCGGTAAGCTTGCTCGGGATGCCGGCTGGCGATCCGAACCCGCGCCCCGCGCGCCAGCAGCGCCTGCGCGACATGGTCGCCCAGGAACCCGCTGCCGCCGACCACCGTCACCAGCTTGCCGTTGAGGGGATCGCGCCGTGCCATCGTCATTCGCCTTGCGGGTTGTCCTTCGGGATGCGCCCGCCCCTGCCGCAATCGCCCGCCCGCCGCAACCGGCAAGCAACGCCGTTGACAAGAGCGCGCACCCCCCGCTATCGGCCCGCCCCTACCCGACGACCGGCTCTGACGACCGGCCAGTCGACAAGTGCCCAGATGGCGGAATTGGTAGACGCACCGTCTTCAGGTGGCGGCGCTCGCAAGGGCGTGGAGGTTCGAGTCCTCTTCTGGGCACCACTTGTTCGATCGCGGCATTCGTCTGCGATGCGCTAGTCGTTTTAGTACTCCATCGTCCTACACGCGGATTGACGTCCGCGTCTCTTGTCTCGAAGCTGCCCTTCCAACATGCGTCAGACGCTGCGGTAGCGATCCGGGAGAGACGCGTGAATTTCCAGTTTTCCGAAGACGCGGAGGCGCTTCGCACCGAGGCACGCAAGTTCCTCGCGGCGGAATCGGCCAATGCCAAGGCTCGCGCGGTCATGGATGACGGGAGCGGCCTCGACGAGGGCCTGTGGCGCCAGATCGTCGACCTGGGCTGGACGGGCTTGCGGATACCCGAAGAGCATGGCGGCCTGGGCCTTTCGGTGCTGGACTTGTGCGTGCTCTCCGAGGAGGTTGGGCGCGCGCTTACGCCGGTGCCGTTCACGTCATCGGTCCTGCTCGCCACCGAAGCGTTGCTGGCGCTGGGTAATCCGGCGCAGCAGGCGACCTGGCTTCCTCGCCTCGCCGACGGCTCCGCCACCGGGGCGGTCGCCTTGGCCGAGGGGGTGCTTCCCGCAGGCGCGCCGTCGCGGATTGCGGCGGGCAGCGGCACTTTGACGGGGGTCAAGCGGCCCGTGCCCGACGCGATGCTCGCCGATTTCCTTATCGTAGCGGCGCACGATGGCCTCCATCTTGTCGAGAAGGGCGCGCGCGGCCTTACGATCGAGCCGCTCGATACGGTCGACCTCGTGCGACGATCGGCCACGGTGACGCTCGACGGCGCGCATGCAGAGGCGCTGCAAGGCGGGCGAGAGGGCCTTGAAACGTTCCTGCAATCGGCCGCGGTGCTGCTCGCGTTCGAAGGGCTGGGCGGCGCGGAGGCGGCGATGGAGATGGCGACTGGCTATGCCCGCGAGCGGGTCGCCTTCGGCCGCCCGATCGCGGGCTACCAGGCGGTCAAGCACCGCCTCGCGGACATGTACATCAAGAATCAGCTCGCTCGCAGCCATGCCTTTTACGGTGCGTGGGCGCTTTCGACCGGCGCGCCCGAGTTGCCGCAGGCGGCGGCCGCCGCGCGAGTCGCGGCGCTCGACGCGTATGGCTTCGCTGCCGAGGAGAACGTCCAGCTCCACGGCGGCATCGGCTACACCTGGGAGAGCGACTGCCAGTTCCACTACCGCCGCGCGCGGTTGCTGTCGGGGATGCTGGGCAGCAAGATGCACTGGGAAGACGCGCTGGTGCGCAGCCTCGAACAGCGCAACACGATGATCGCGGCCTAGGAGGGTACGATGGACTTCAACGACACGCCCGAAGAAGCCGCCTACCGCGCCAAGGTGCGCGAGTGGCTTTCCGCCAATTCCGACGCGCTCGGCCAGCCGTGGAGCGTCGCCGCCGCCAAGGCCTGGCAGAAGCGCAAGTACGATGCGGGTTACGTCGGCATCACCTGGCCCAAGGCGGTCGGCGGGCAGGCGCGCCCGGCGATGGAGCAGATCATCTTCAACCAGGAGGAGGCCAAGCACGACGCGCCGACCGGGCTTTATGCCATCGGCCTCGGCATGTGCATCCCGACGGTGTTCACGCACGCGCTGAGCCCGGACATCGTCGAGCGCTACGTTCCCGTGGCGATGCGCGGCGAGGAAGTGTGGTGCCAGCTGTTCTCCGAGCCGTCCGCCGGCAGCGACCTCGCCGCCGTCCGCACCCGCGCGGAGCGGGACGGCGATGGCTGGGTCATCAACGGTCAGAAGGTGTGGACCTCGAACGCGCACCTCGCTGACTTCGGCATCATCGTCACCCGCACCGACCCGACCGTGCCCAAGCACAAGGGGCTGACGATGTTCATCGTCGACCTCAAGGATCCCGGCGTCGAGGTTCGACCGATCAAGCAGATGAGCGGCGACAGCGGCTTCAACGAGGTGTTCTTCACCGACGTGCGCATTCCGGACAGCCACCGCTTGGGCGAAGTGGGCGAGGGCTGGAAGGTCAGCCTGACCACACTGATGCACGAACGGCTGGCGGTCGGCGGCAAGCCGTCGAGCGCGCCGGGGGTGCGGGAGATGATCGCGCTCGCGAAGGCGATCGACGTCGGCGAGGGGAGCGCGCTCGAGCAGCGTCATGTCCGCGAACGGATCGCGCGCGCCTACATCGCCGATCAGGGCATCGCACTCACCCGGATGCGCACGCTGAGCGCTCTCTCCAGCGGCCGTACGCCGGGGCCCGAAAGCTCGATCTCCAAGGTTGTGGTCGCCCAGACTATGCAGGAGATGGGGCGGTTCGCGATGGACCTGGCGGAAAGCGCCGGGATCGTCAGCGGCGGAGACGGGATACCCGAGCTGGCGCGCTTCCAGGGCAGCTACTTCGGTGCGGCGGGCCTTCGCATTGCTGGCGGCACCGACGAAATCCTCAAGAACATCATCGCCGAGCGCGTGCTCGGGCTGCCGGGAGACATCCGGGTCGACAAGGACGTGCCGTTCAACGAAATCGGCCGGCGCGGCGCTTAACCATGCCGGAGACCTCCTCGCCCGAGATACTGCTGCACCAGTACGACAGCTCGCCGTTCTCCGAGATGGTACGGGTCTGCCTCGGCATCAAGCGTCTCGCGTGGGGCGCCGTCGATCAGCCGGTGATCATGCCCAAGCCCGAGCTGGTGCCGCTCACCGGAGGCTATCGCCGCATTCCGGTGATGCAGATCGGCGCGGATGTCTATTGCGACAGCCAGTTGATCGTGCGCGAGCTGGAGCGGCGCTTTCCCGAGCCGTCGCTGCTTCCGGGCGGCGGCCCGCTGATGGGATATGCATCGGCGCTGTGGTCCGACCGCGAGATGTTCCAGGCGGCCGTCGCGGTTATCTTCGGCGGGCTTGGAGACAAGGTCGCGCCCGAGTTCATCAAGGACCGCGAGGCGCTGAGCGGCCGGCCGTTCGATCCCGTAGCGATGCGCGCCGTCGTCCCCATGATGACCCGGAAGCTGCGTGCCAATGTCGCGCTGATTTCCGAGCAGGTCGCGGGCGGCGCGCCGTTCCTCGCCGGGGAGCGCCCGAGCCTGCTCGATGCCAACGCGTACTACAACCTGTGGTTCGTCCGCTCAGCCCTTCCTTCGGCAACTTCGGCCTTCGACGATTTGCCGCACGTGCAGGACTGGATGGAGCGGGTGCGGGCGATCGGGCACGGCTCGCGGTCGGAGGTGAGCGCCGCCGATGCGCTGCAAGTGGCCCGCGCCGCGCATCCCGAACCCATCGACGCGGGCGCGCACGCGCTGCTCGGCCGGACGGTGGCGATCGCTGCCGAGGATTACGGCCGCGACCCGGTCGAGGGCACGCTGATCGCCGCGTCCGAGTTCCAGCTCACCATCCTGCGCCGCGACCCCGATCTCGGCGATGTGGCCGTCCATTTCCCGACCATCGGCTTCCACATCAGCGAGCGTCCGCCCGCTTAGAAGCGCCTAGGCCGCGACCCGGCGCGTGCGCGCCTTGCCGCGCCGCTCGCCGCGCGCGATCTCCTTGTGAAGATCGGCCACGTAGCGGGCGAAATCGACCTGGATAGTGTGCCGCGCCGACTGGTAGTAATCGCCCAGCTCGATCGCCTCGTCATGCGCGGTGATCCGGCGCATCTCCTCGACCGGTGGCAATTCGTAGCGGCGGGCGAGGTAGCTCGCCGCCAGCTTCGACTGCTGCTCGGCGAAGTTCACCAGCGTCGGCAGCGGCTGGGCCAGACCCATGAAGAACAGGTCCGGGATGCCCGGGATCATCATGCGCTTGAACAGCGGGAAGCGGTTCTGGGCGTCGGGCAGCAGCGCAGGATCGTCGAAGAAGGGGAAGCTGATCCGGTAGCCGGTCGCGTAGATGATCGCATCGACCTCCTCGACACTGTCATCCTCGAAGCGGACGCGGCTGCCTTCGAGCGCCTTGATGTTGGGTTTGAACTTGATGTCGCCGCAACTCGCGCGGGTCAGGAACTCGCCTGAGACCGACGGATGCGCGTCGAGCGGCTCGTGATCGGGCGTCGGCAGGCCGTAGTCTTCCATCCGCCCGACCATCTTCTTGATCATGCGGCGCGCGATCGCCTTGCCGAGCTTGCGCGGAATCCAGGTCGGCATCGCCGATTTGTCCATCGGCTTGCCGCCCGCCATCTTCGGCAGCACCCACACGCCGCGCCGGGCCGCGACCCACAGGTTCTTCGCGAGGTGCCGCTGCGACAGCTCGCTCGCGACGTCCATCGCCGAATTGCCCATGCCCACGACGACCACGTTCTTGCCGCGTAAGTCGGCCGGATCGTACGGATCGCGGTAGCCGTGGACGTGGAAGTGCGGGCCGTCGAAAGATCCGGGGTAGGCCGGAACGTTCGGGTCCCAGTGATGACCATTGCACACGAACAGCACTTCGTAATCGCGGGTCTCGCCGCTCGACAGCGTCACCCGCCAGCCCCCGTCGGGGAGGCGCGCCGCGTGCGTGACGGCGGTGTTGAAGGTGATCCGTTCCCGCAGGCCGAAATGGTCGACGTAATCGCGGAAATATTGCCACAGCTGCGCGTGGCTGGGGAAATCCGGCCAGTCGGCAGGCACCTGGAAGTCCTCGAACGCGAGGCGCCATTTGGACGTGTCGATGTGGAGCGACTGATAGCAGGCCGACTTGCCGTTGGGATTCCTGTAATACCAATTGCCGCCGACATCGTCGGACATCTCGAAGCAGTCGAACGCGATACCTTCGTCCTGCAGCCGCTTGGCGGTCGTGAACCCCGAGCAGCCGGCCCCGACGATGCACGCGCGCTTGGTGTTGCTCATGTCGCTCCCTTGGCCGCCATCATCGGCGCATCCCCGGTAAGATGATGGCGCGAAGGCGGCGCACCATCAAGTCGCGCCCTCGCAGAGTTTCTGGGACCCGATGAAGTCGCTCGTTTGGACAGCAAGATGCGATAGTGTGCATGCGTGCGCGAGACCGGCGCACTTACGAGAGGGGTGTCGGATGTCCGCCGGATACGAAACGATCATTGTCGAGAAGCGCGGCCCAGTCGACTGGTTGACGCTCAACCGGCCGGAAGCGCTTAACGCGATTTCGGTCGATATGGTGCGCGAACTCGACGACTATTTCGGCAGGCTTTACGACGACCGCGAGACCCGGGTGGTGGTCATGCGCGGTGCTGGCCGGGCGTTCTGCGCAGGGCTCGACATCAAGGATCGCGCAGGGCGTGACCCGGGGGCGGTGCCCTTCGGTGGCGGGTTCGGCTTCCAGGGCTTTCTCGCCGGCGTCTACATCAAGATGCGGCGCTGCCCGCAGCCTATCGTTGCGCTGGTCCACGGGGCGGCGTGCGGCGGCGGCTTCGCCTTCGCGATCGCGTCCGACATCCGCATCGCGGGCGAGAGCATGCGGATGAATGCGGCCTTCATCCGCCTTGGCCTGTCGGCCTGCGACATGGGTGTCAGTTACTTCCTGCCGCGGCTGGTGGGCGTGTCGGTGGCTTCGGAACTCATGCTCACCGGCCGTTTCATCCACGCTCCCCGGGCACTCGCAACGGGGCTGGTGAGCGAGGTCGTGCCCGACGAGACGTTGGAAGCGGCCGCGCAGGCCTACATCGACGAGATGCTGCTCGCGTCGCCGATGGGCCTGCGGATGACCAAGGAAGGGCTCAACATGGCGGTCGACGCGGCGAGCCTCGAGGCAGCCATGGCGATCGAGAATCGCAACCAACTGATGACCGCCGCCAGCCCGAACTTTGCCGAAGGGATGCAAGCCTTCATCGAGAAGCGGCCGCCCCGATATCGAGCCGACTAGGATTGTCTGCGGGCGCCGAAGGCCGCGAGCATCTCGGCCTTTACCGGCGTTTAAGCAACATCGTCGTGATCTGAGCGGCGTCGAAAACGGATTTGATTGCCTAGGCAACCATTGCTAAGGCAGCCAAATGGCGTTTTACGAGTCGGACACCTTCGTCCCCGAAATCTCGGTCGGATACCTGGTTCGCGTGGCTCACCAGCTCTCCGTCGCGGGGCTCGATCACGTGTTCGCCGCCGAGGGCATGACCGCGGTGCAGTGGCAGGCGCTGCTGGCGCTAAACTTCGGCGCGGCGTCGACGTGTGTCGAGCTCGCCCGGCACCTCAACTACGACAAGGGCGCGATGACGCGGCTGGTCGACCAGATGGAGGCCAGCGGCTGGATCGAGCGGCAACGCGACCCGCAGGATCGCCGGGTCATCCGGCTCGAAATGACCGCCGAGGGCCAAGCCGCCGCGCGGCGTTGCAAGGAACGCGTGCTCGAGTGCTGGAACACCTGGCTGCAAGACTGGTCGATTGAGGAAATTTCAGGGCTGATCGCAAGCCTGCAGAAATTGCGCACGACGCTGGCGGAGGCGACGGCGTGAAGCACGCTCTTGCGCTCTCCCTGCTGCTCGCGGGCTGCAGCGTGCCGCAGAGCAGGCCGGAGATTGCGCCGCTTGTGCCCGAAGCAGTGGGCCTGCTGGATGGGGCAATGGCGCCTGCGGTCGCGCTCGACTGGTGGCGCGGATACGGCGATCCGCAGCTCGACCGCGTGGTCGAGGATGCGCTCGCTGGCAGTCCGTCGCTCGACGCCGCGGAGGCGCGGGTCCGGCAGGCCGATGCCGCGCTGTCGCGGCAGGACGCCGAGCGCGGCCCTTCGGTCGATCTCGACGGGCAGCTCCAGGCCGCTCGCCTCTCGGGTCGCTACACCATCCCGCCGCCGTATGCGGGCACGGTCCGGGTGCAGGGCATCGGCCAGGCTGGCCTCGACTGGAACCTCGACCTGTTCGGCCGCCAGCGCGCCGCGATCGAGCAGGCCGCCGGCCAGCGCGACGCGGCAGCGTTCGACGCGGCGGCGGCGCGGGTGATGATTTCCTCGGCCGTCGTGCAGGCTTACGCTGAAATAGCCCGGGCCGAGCGGCAGGCCGCGATTGCGCGCGAGGCCTTGGCGACCCGCGAGGCATCGCTGCGCCTTACGGAGGCGCGGGTGCGCGGCAAGCTGGCGAGCGAGATCGACACTGCCGGTGCGCAAACCCTTGTCGCCCAGGCGCAAGTCGCGCTCGCCCGTGCCGAGGGTGCGCGCAAGCTGGCTACCCAGGCGGTCGCGGCGCTGGCGGGGCGCGGGGCCGACTACGCTTCAGGGATCGGGCCGACCCATCTCGTCGGAACCGGGCCTGACTTGCCCGCAACCATCCCCGTCGACCTCCTGTCGCGCCGAGCCGACGTTTCCGCCGCGCAAGCCCGCGCCGCCGCCGCGGCTGCGGGACGCCAGGTCGCGCGACGGGCGTTCTATCCGAACGTCAACTTGAGCGCCTTCGCCGGAATCCAGGCGATCGGGATCGGCAACCTGCTGTCGCTCGATGCCGGGACCGCCGGCGCCGGCGCGGCGATCCACTTGCCGCTGTTCGACAACGGCCGGTTGAAGGCCGACCTTGCCGGCGCCACCGCCGGGGTCGACGTCGCCACGGCCAACTATAACGACACGGTGGTGACGGCGGTGCGCGAAACCGCCGACGCCATCGCGCGGCTGCAGGCCATCTCCCGCGAACGCGAGGCGCAACGCGAGGCGGTCGCGGGCCTCGCCAAGGTTGGTAAGCTCAACGCGGTGCGGGTGCGCGCCGGCCTCAACAGCCGGCTCGATCTCATCGACACCGACATCCGCCTGCTCGATGCGCGGCAGGCCGAAGAAAACCTTGCCATCGATGCGATCGTCGCGCGGGCCCAGCTCGCGCAGGCGCTCGGCGGCGGCTTTGAAAGCGAATCCAGACCATGAGCGAAGCGGACCCTGCTATCGAAACCCGTGCCGAAGCGGCCCTGGCAGGCGGAAAGCCGCAGCTTCGCAAGCGGCTTCTGACGGGCCTCGCGATCATCGTCGTGGTCGGGGTCGCGGTGTGGGCGGTTTACCATTTCCTGCTGACCGCGCCCGCCGAGGAGACCGACGACGCCTATGTCGCGGGCGACATCGTGCAGATTACCGCGCGCGATCCCGGCACGATCACCGCCTTGCATGCCGACAACACCCAGACGGTGAAGAAAGGCGACCTGCTGGTCGAGCTTGATCCGCTGTCTGCGGACGTCGCGCTCGAGGCCGCTGCCGCCGACCTTGCCAGCGCGGTGCGCGCCACCCGCGCCAGCTTCACCAACGTCGGCACCACCGACGCCGCCGTCGCACAGGCCAGGGTGCAGCTGACGGCGGCGCAGAACGATTACGCGCGCCGGCGCACGGCCGCGGCGGCAGGCGCAGTGTCGGGCGAAGAGGTGGCGCATGCGGCGGACGCTGTGCGGGTCGCGCAGGCAAACCT
>JAEWKG010000205.1 GCA_023386135.1 Pseudomonadota bacterium
AAGGAGCGCTACCGGCCCGTACCCCTCCACCACCCTACGGGTGGTCCCCCTCCCCGAAACGGGGAGGACCGTTTTCCTACTTGCCGCGAATGTGCCAAGGCGCGCGCATCATGTCGTTCGCCGCATCCTCCGCTTCTGCTCACAAGGCGACACATTGTCCGCAAGGCGACACCATTCCGCGCAAGGCGACTCTTGTCCCTGGACACCGTGACAAGTGTGACAAGTCCAACAGCCCATGCCGCTGACCCTCGCCACCGACGACACCGGCGGGCCGGAGATTTTCGCGTCCCCGCAGGGCGAAGGTCCGTCCGCCGGCGTGGCGTGCAGCTTCGTCCGGCTGAGCCGCTGCAACCTCGCCTGCGTGTGGTGCGACACCGCTTACACCTGGCGGTTCGATGGCGACGAGCGCCCGCACCGTGCCGGTGTCAGCTATGACCGCAAGTCCAACCAGGTCACGCGGACCGCGCTGGAGGCGGCGCGGATGATCGACGGGTTCGAACCGCGGCGGCTGGTGGTCACCGGCGGCGAGCCGCTGCTGCAGGCTCCTGCCCTCGCCGAACTCGCTGCGCTCCTCCCCGAGCACGCGATCGAGGTCGAGACCAACGGCACCGTCGAGCCGCACCCGCGCTTCGACACCTACGTCGAGCAATACAACATCAGCCCCAAGCTGTCGCATAGCGGCAACCCCGCGACCCTCGCGCTGCTGCCGCCGCGCATGCGCCAGTGGGCCAGCGAACCGCGCGCGTTCTTCAAGTTCGTGATCGCGGAACCCGCCGATGTGGATGAGGTTCTGTTCCTGCAGCGCGCTTATGCCATTTCGCCGGACAAGATCTTCCTGATGCCCGAGGGCACCGACAGCGCCACGCTGCGCGAACGGCTCGCGTGGCTCGAGCCGCTGGCCGCCAGCCACGGCTTCAAGGTGTCCGACCGCTTGCATATTCACTTGTTCGGCGACACCCGGGGCACATGAGCGAGGCCGATCTCACCATGCCCGCGCAGGGCCCCGGCCGCGGCGCCCCAGGCGGAGCCGGCGGCCGTCACGGCATGCGCGATCTCACCACCGGCCCGGTGCTCAGCACGCTGGTGATGTTCAGCCTGCCGACCCTGGGATCGAACCTGCTCCAGTCATTGAACGGCTCGGTCAACTCGATCTGGGTCGGGCGGCTGATCGGCGATGCCGCGCTGGCGGCCACCGCCAACGCCAACATCGTCATGTTCCTGGTGTTCGCCGCGGTGTTCGGGTTCGGCATGGCGGCGACGGTCAAGATGGGCCAGGCGTTCGGCGCGGGCGAGGTCGACGTTGCCCGCCGCACCTTCGGCAGCGCGGTGGGACTGTGCGTCGCGCTGGCGGTGGTGGTCGCGGTGCTGGGCTGGATCTTCGCGCCCCAGCTCCTCACCCTGCTCGCCACACCGGGCGAAAGCTACGCGCTGGCGCTGGCTTACCTGCGCATCATCTTCGTCTCAATCCCCGGCGGCATGCTCACGGTGATGCTGGCGATGGGCCTGCGCGGCGCGGGCGACAGCAAGACGCCGTTCCTGTTCATGGCGCTCTCGGTGGTGCTCGATATCGTCCTCAACCCGCTGCTGATCGCGGGGATCGGGCCGTTCCCGAAAATGGGCATCGCCGGTTCGGCCGCCTCGACCGCGTTTGCCGGATACGCCTCGCTTATCTGCCTGGTGCTCTACGTCTACGCCAAGGACCTGCCGCTGCGGCTGCGCGGGCACGAGCTCGGCTACCTGATCCCGCGCCGGGCCGAGCTCGGCTACATCGTCGGGAAGGGCCTGCCGATGGGCGCGCAGATGCTGCTGATCTCGTCGGCGGGCATCGTCATCGTCGGGCTGGTCAACCGCTACGGCATCCTCTCCGCCGCGGCCTACGGTGCTTCGCTTCAGCTGTGGACCTACCTGCAGATGCCGGCGATGGCGATCGCCGCGGGCGTGAGCGCGATGGCGGCGCAGGCGATCGGCGCGCGGCTGCCCGAGCGGATCGATGCGATCAGCCGCGCCGGCATCCTCATCAACCTCGTGATGACCGGCACGTTGACCGCGCTCCTGCTGCTGTTCGACCGCTCCGCGCTGGTGCTGTTCCTCGGGCCCGACAGCCCCGCGGTGCCGCTCGCGCGCCACATCCAGTTCCTCGCCAGTTGGAGCTTTATCCTGTTCGGGGTGACCATCGTGCTGTTCGGCACCATGCGCGCCGGCGGCGTGGTGTGGGTCCCCCTGATCGCGCTCGGCGTGGCGATGTTTCCGGCGCGGCTCGGGTTCTACTACGGCATGCGCGGCCTGCTCGGGCAGGACGCGCTGTGGTGGTGCTTCTCGTTCGGCTCGCTGGTGTCGATGCTGATCGCGATCTGGTTCTACCGCCGCCCCGGCTGGCGCACCGCGGGCCGCGCCATCAGCCCCGAGCGCGCGGCCGAGGAATGCCACACCGACGGCGACGCCGCCGGGCGGTTTAAGCCTGAGCTGTGAGTCTTTGTTGAGCCCTCAAACGCCGGGCGCGGGGCGGCCCGGCCCCCTGGCG
>JAEWKG010000237.1 GCA_023386135.1 Pseudomonadota bacterium
CCTCGGACAAATCGTGAAGCTGGGGATCCGCCCGGTCGGCCTGATGCTTGCCGAAACGCTGTTCCTGGCTGGGATCGTGCTTGCGGTGGTCAAATCGGGACTGGTTTGACGCCGATTGCAAAAACCGCGTCACGAAATGTGAAATTCCTTCCAGTCGCTGCGTCTACCTCCCGTCCACGAATGACACCTTGGGAGGGGAGTTAGCGATGAAAGTCCGTGGTTCTTGGCGCTACTGCAGCGTGTTCGCATTTATGGCTGCAGCCGGTTGGGCTAGTCCCGGCTTTGCCCAAGATGGAACAGCTGACGCGGATGCCCTTGGAGCGGAACAGGCCGCCGCCGAGGTCCCTGGGGGGCAGGCGCCGGGCGAGATCATCGTCACTGCGCAGAAGCGCGCGGAAAACGTCCAGGATGTGCCCGTCTCGATTGCCGCTTTCAGCGGAGAGAATCTCGAGGAAGCCAACGTCCTCACCGTGCTCGACCTGCCGCGGGTGGCGACCAACTTCCAGACCGTGCGCTCGTCCAACACCGGCTCCACCCGCATCGGCATTCGCGGGGTGGGCTCGCTGGCAAATACACTGATCGAGCCGAGCGTCGCGGTATTCGTCGACGGTGTCTATGTGCCTCGATCGGGCGCGATCCTCGGGTCGTTTCTCGACATGGAAGGCGTCGAAGTGCTTCGCGGCCCGCAGGGCACCCTGTTCGGCCGCAATGCCAGCGTGGGTGCGCTGTCGCTACGCAGCGCGCTTCCGCGCAACGAGTTTTCGGGTGAAGTGTCCGGAGAGGTCGGCTCGTTCGACCGCTACAAGGTGTCGGGTTTCGTCAACGTGCCGCTCGGCGAAAACGTCGCTGCACGCTTTGCCGGGATGGGCCAGTGGTACAAGGGTCCGTGGCGCAACCGCCTCGACGGCAAGTCCTATGGCGGATCCGACGATTTCGCGCTGCGCGGCACGGTGCGTGCCGAACTCGGCAGCCTCGAATGGATCGTACGCGCCGACTACACCAAGCTCGATGGTGACGGCGTCGCCAACTTTGATCTCGACGCGGCATCCATCAGCCCTGCGCGCCTGTCCTTCTTGAAGGCCGCCTTCAATGGCGGTCCCGACACCAATCTCAACGACCGCACTATGAATCAGTTCATGGCGACCGGCCTCATCGACAAGAACTGGGGTGTTTCGAGCACGGCATCGCTCGACATTGGCACATCGACGCTGCGGCTGATCAACAGCTACCGCGTATGGAAGAACGACCAGCTCGACGGTGACATCATCTTCCTTCCAATCTCGCTAGCGTCGCGGCGCAGCCTGTTCGATTCCAAGAGCCACAATCACGAACTGCAGTTCATTTCGCCCGAGCGCGAATGGTTCGGCGGCGCGTTCGACATGGTTGGCGGCCTCTACTATTTCCAGGAGGATTTCGCTTTGAGCGAGGTGCTCAATATGGGCACCAGCTTTTGTAACGTGATCGTGCCGGCGGGCGCCGCGCGCACCGCTTGCAACACCTATTACGCCACCGCCAATGGCGTTGGCGCGACCGATCAGGACGTGACGCAAAACGTCAAGAGCGTGGCCGCATATGCGCAGGGTAACATCCACCTCACGGACCAGTTGACCCTTACGCTCGGCGGCCGATGGACCCACGATAAGAAGACGGGGACCTTCGCACAGGCTTCCAGTCCGTTTACCCAAGCCCTGCGCGCGACCGAAGCGCTGACTTTTCCCAAGTTGAGCGAGAGTCGCTTCACCTACCGCGTCAGCCTCAATTACGAGCCGACCAGGGATGTCCTGTTGTTTGCCAATCTGTCGACCGGTTACAAATCGGGGGGTTACAATTCCGGCGGTGGCGCCACAAACCTGACGACGGTTGGCGGCGTATTTTCGCCCGAACGGCGCGTGTTCGACCGCGAAACGGTCAAGAACTACGAACTGGGCGTGAAGTCGGCCTGGCTCGACCGCGCGCTGAAAGCGAACCTCACGCTGTACCGGATGGACATCGGCGGGTTCCAGGATCGCGCGTTCGACGGCGTCAGCTTCATCGTGCGCAATGCCGGCAGCTTGCGCCAGCAAGGTTTCGAGTTCGACACGGTGATTTCGCCGACATCGAATCTCTCGTTCACCGGGTCGGTGGCTTACCTAGACTCCAAGTTCACCGACTATGCCAACGGTGCCAACCTCCCCGGCCTTGCCGGCACGCAAAACCTGACGGGCAAGCCCAACACATTCTCGCCTGAGTGGGTGGGCAACTTCGCGGCTGACTGGTCAGGCGAATTTGGTCCGGATGGCTGGGGTTGGTCGTTGAACGGGAACCTATCGCTGGTCTCCGACCAGTACGTCGGAACCTCGCTCGACGCGAACCCGCAGACCCTTGCCGATGGCTATGTGCTGCTTGGAGCGCGCGCCAGCATTCATGGTCCCGACGGGCGTTGGTCATTTGCGCTGTTTGCTCGCAACCTCGGTAACTCGCACTATCGCCCGCTGATGGTCTACCAGCCGCTCGGCGGACCGCTTGGCCTTAACAATACCGTGTTCAATGGCAGCACCGCTGTCCGCACGCTAGCTAGCGAGCCGAGGACATGGGGCGCCTCTGCCAGTTTCAGGTTTTAGCTCGATGCAATGACGACGACGTCGGCAAGGCGCGCCGTAGTTGGCTCTTATCCGCGATGGTCGGCTGGGTTCGGCCGACCATCAGCCCTGCTTCCGCCAGGCCTGCGAGATGTTCTTCTTCCGTTTAGGCGCTTTTCTGCCGAAAAGCGGACTGTCGCTTTACGGTCCGCAAGCGGTCAGTCAGCAAAGCGCCCGATTTCGTTCATTCGGCTGTCGCAACGCGGATCCCGGAAGCCGACGTTGGTTTGTGTACTCCTGCTCGACACGATGGGTGGAAAACGGACTAGTGGCTTTGGGAATGGGAAGCGATGTCGGTCGTTCGTTCACCCACGATCGGACTGAACGCTGTTCAGAGCCGACTAGGCCTCGTCATTCGTCGGGGCGACTTCTCTCACGGCCTCGTTGGGCGAACCTTCGTTGGAAAGCGGCGTCTCGGCGGCGGCTGGCTCCTCCCGCCCTAGCAACGCCGCGACCCAAACGATCGGCACTAGCGGCGTCAAAAGCTTGTCCTCGAATACGGCCAGCCGTGTCATAGTTGGATGGTTGTCCCGCGCGCACGCGATTACCGCGCGCGCCGCACCCGATCGGCGCCACTGGCGGCCGCATCCTCGCCGACATATCCTACGAGATGCACCGGCGCGGCGCGCGCTACGGGCTCGAGACGATGTGCATCGGCGGCCGCCAAGGCATCGCTGCGGTGTTCGAGCGTGCAGCTTAAGGGCGGTATTCACGCGATCACACTCCGCACGCCTTTTACGAGGTATTAGCGTCCAGATTAGGGTCGCAGAATTCGACCCGGATTAAGTTAATGAAATTTAGTTGCATTTGGCCTAAGTTCGGACCTCTCTCCCTCTCCGCCACGCAATCCCATCTCCCTTCATTGCAAACTCTCGACTGTTTTCGCGCCACCGGCATTGAAGGCTCTTGTGCACCTCGCGCTACAAATGTAGCACGCTACAAATGTAGCACTTGAGGTGATTCGCGCATGCTGTCCAATCTGCCCCCGCGGGAACGCGAGATCGTCGATATCCTGTACGAACGGGGCGCTTCGACGGTCGGAGAGATCAGCGATGCGCTGGCGGATGAGCTGTCCGGATCGGCGATCCGTGCGATGCTTCAGCGGCTCGAGAAGAAGGGTTTCGTCGCCCGCGAACACAGCGAGCGCGGCTTCGTCTATGCCCCCAGCGTATCCGAGAAAGCCGCGCGCAAGTCGGCGTTGGGGCAGGTGGTGCGCGTGTTCTTCAACGGATCGCCGACCAGCGCGGCGGCGGCGCTGCTGGGCATGGAGGACAACCTCGACACCGCCGAACTCGATGAGTTGGAGCAGCTGATCCAGCGCGCTCGCCAGGGTAAGGGATTGTGATGATGACCGCTGCGCTTCTCACGAGCCTCGCGCTCAAGTCGATCGCGCTGGCTGGTGTCACCCTCGGACTGCTGCGGCTGACCAAGGGCCGTTCGCCCGCCGAGCGCTCGCTGATCGCGCACTTCGGGCTCTTGGCGATCCTGCTGCTGCCCGCCGCCTCGCTTGTCTTGCCCGAGTGGGCGCCGCTGCCGCAGCACCTGTTGGCGGCCGAGCCTACCGCCACTTCGGTCACCCCGATGCCGGCCGCCCGTATCCCGGCGGCTGTGCCTGCGGGCGACGCCGCCGCTGCTCCGATGGCGGCGGCGTCGTTTGCGGCGCCCTCGGTCGAGCAGCTCGCGCTATGGGTCTATGCTCTGCCGCTGGCGCTGATGTTCGGGATGATGCTGATCGCGATACTGCGCCTGTTCGGGATGCGCCGCCGCGCCGAGGTGCTGGTCGACGGCGCCTGGCTGTCCGCGCTCGCCGGGGCGCAGCGGCGGATGGGGTTCAAGCATGGCACCGCGCTGCTGGTGAGCGAGGAACTGCGCTCGCCGATCAGCTGGGGCGTGCTGCGCCCGACCATCCTGCTCGATCCGCGCGCGGTCTCCGCGGTCGGCGATGCGGAGGCCATCATCGCGCACGAGCTGGCGCACGTCGCCCGGCTCGACTGGGCCAAGCTCCTGATCGCCCGGCTCGCCTGCGCGCTGTTCTGGTTCAACCCGCTGGTGTGGATGCTGGCGCGCGAAAGCCACCAGCTACGCGAGGAGGCCGCCGACGACAGCGTGCTACTGACCGACATTGCCGGCTCCGACTACGCCACGCTGCTGGTCAATGCGGCGCGCCACGACAACAACGGCGCGCTGATCGCCGCGCACGGGGTCGCGC
>JAEWKG010000289.1 GCA_023386135.1 Pseudomonadota bacterium
CTGGGCCGCGCTCCTGTTGTTGCGCCCGCTCCCGCCGCTGGGCCCGGCGGCGGGAGCGCACCTTTACGTTCCTGTTTGAAACGGACTTGCGCCGGACCCTCGGCTGCGCCATCCTCGCTCCGTACCGATAATTCGAAGCGAGAGAGAGCCTGCCCATGAACGCGACCACCGCCGCGCCGGTCATCGACAAGGACGGCCTGCGCGCGAAGTACGCGGAGGAGCGCGACAAGCGCATCCGCTCCGACGGCGCCGCGCAATACCTGCGCCTCGAAAGCGAATTCGCGGAGCTGGCGACCGACCCCTACCTGCCGGTCCAGCCGCGCGAGCCCAAGACCGATCACGTCACCTTCGCCTTCATCGGCGGCGGCTTCTCCGGCCTCGTCGTCGGGGCGCGGCTGAAGGACGCCGGAATCGACGACGTCCGCATCATCGACAAGGGCGGCGACTTCGGCGGCACATGGTACTGGAACCGCTACCCCGGCGCGCAGTGTGACACCGCCAGCATGATCTACATGCCGCTGCTCGAGGAAACCGGCCACATGCCGTCCGAGAAGTACGCGCACGCGCCCGAAATCCGCGAGCACTGCGCGCGCATCGGCCGGCAGTACGGCCTCTACGACAACGCACTGTTCCATACCCAGGTCACCAATGTGACGTGGGACGAAGCAGCCAAGCTGTGGACCATCGAGAGCGACCGCGGCGACCGGTTCACCGCCAAGTACGTTGGCATGGGCACCGGCCCGCTACATGTCGCCAAGCTGCCCGGCCTGCCGGGAATCGAGACCTTCAAGGGCAAGAGCTTCCACACCAGCCGGTGGGACTACGACTACACCGGCGGCGATCCCGAAGGCGCGCCGCTCGGCAAGCTCGCCGACAAGCGCGTGGCGATCATCGGCACCGGGGCGACCGCGGTGCAGGCGGTGCCCCACCTCGCGCGCGCGGCGAAGGAACTGCTGGTGTTCCAGCGCACCCCGTCGTCGGTCGATGTGCGCAACAACCAGCCGCTCGAGCGCGCATGGTTCGACAGCGTGGCCGAGCCCGGCTGGCAGAAGAAGTGGCAGGAAAACTTCGTCGGCAACCTCGGCGGCGGATTCGCCAAGGAAGACCTGGTGCAGGACGGCTGGACCGACCTCGGCCACCGCATCCGCCGCGAGATCATGGCCCTGCCGCCCGAGCAGCGCACCCCTGCCAATGTGCTCGCCGCCTACGAGGATGCCGATCACGCCAAAATGTCGGAAATCCGCGCCCGCGCCGAAACCGTAGTGAAGGACCCCGAGGCGGGGCAGAAGCTGAAAGCGTGGTACCGCCAGCTGTGCAAGCGGCCGTGCTTCCACGACGAATACTTGGAGGCGTTTAACCAGCCCGGCACCCGATTGGTCGACACCGACGGGCAGGGGGTGGAGCGGATCAGCGAGCACGGGGTGGTCGCGAACGGGGTCGAATACCCGGTCGATTGCATCATCTACGCCTCGGGCTTCGAGGTCGGGACCGAGTATTCCTCGCGCGCCGGCTTCCAGGTCACCGGCCGCGGCGGCGAGACGCTGAGCGAGCACTGGGACGGCGGCATGCGCACCTTCCACGGGCTGCAGATGGCCGGCTTCCCCAACGCCTTCATGGTTCAGCCGACGCAGGCGGCGAACCTCATCGCCAACGTGCCGCACAACATCGTCGATCATGCCGACACCATCGCGGCGGTAGTCAGCGAGGCCGAGCGCCGCCATGCCGCCACGGTCGAGCCAACCGCCGAGGCCGAGAAGGCGTGGGTCGACCTGCTCCTGACCGGCGTCGGCCCCTCGCTCGGCAACACCGCCTGCACGCCGGGTTACTACAACAACGAAGGCGAAGGGTTCGGCGAGGCGGCGAAGTACGCCGTCGGCCACCCGGCGGGCGCGCTCGGCTACTTCAGCCACATCGACCAGTGGCGCCAATCGGGGGCGTTCGAGGGGCTGGCGTTCGGGTAGAAGGAATGCCGGGCTTGGGCGTCGGTTGTTTCTATTGCTAGAAGCGTGCGATGGATGACATCTGGATTACCGCGCTTTCGACTTTCTCCTCGACCCGTGAGAAGATTCTGGAGCACCGCTTCATTGCAGTCGTCACGGCTGAGCTCTGGAGGCGCGGCCATTTCGATTTCGCGGTTTCCCACAGCGAGGTCGATAACTCCGGCTATGATGTGATTCTGGAGATCGGAGCCGTCACTCGCCATGTTCAGTTGAAGGCGATGCAAGCGGGTGGGATGCGGCGCGATTTCGGATTGCAGGTGCGGTTGCAGTCGAAACCCAGCGCATGTGCCGTTCTGATGCTGCACGAGCCAAGGACACTGGCGATTTCCGGTTGGCGGTTCTTTGGCGGGGCGCCGGGCGAAGTGCTCCCTGATCTCGGCGAGCGCGCGGTGAGGCATACGAAGGGTGATCGCACCGGGTTCAAGGCTGACCGGCCTGCCCTCCGGAGCGTTCCGATCGCGCGTTTCGATCCGGTTCCGAACGTCGCTAGTCTGGTCGATCGACTCTTCGGCGCTGCGGCACTTGGAATAGATCAAGCAAGCGCCTAGTGTCGAGCCATCCCCGGGGAGCGCGCGTGCGCTGAGAGGTGGGTTTCGCACCCCACGACCCGTCGAACCTGAACCCGTTAGCACGGGCGGAGGGAGGGTCGGTTTCGCGCCCCCAGTCCGCCTCGAAAAGGACCAAGCGCGCATGGCCGACATCAATTCCAAGCTCGAAATCGGTGTCACCACCGGCCCGATCCGCGGCAGCCGCAAGGTGCATGTCGGCCCGCTCCGGGTGGCGATGCGCGAGATCGATCTCGAGCCGTCGAGCGGCGAGCCGTCGGTGCGGGTGTACGACACCTCCGGCCCCTACAGCGACCCGGCCGCGCAGATCGACATCCGCGCCGGCCTGCCGCAGCTCCGCCGCGAATGGCAGCTCGCCCGCGGCGATGTCGAGCAGTACGCCGCGCGCGCGGTGAAGCCGGAGGACAACGGCCAGCTCGGCCCCGACCGCTCGGGCGGGGTGCCGGCGTTCCCCAACGTCGCGAGGACCGTGCTGCGCGCCAGGCCTGGCGCCAACCTCAGCCAGATGCACTACGCCCGCCGCGGGATCATCACGCCCGAGATGGAATACGTCGCCGAGCGCGAAAACTTGGGCCGCGAGCAAATCCGCCGCGAGCGCGACGGGCAGGACTGGGGCGCCAGCATCCCCGATTACGTCACCCCCGAATTCGTCCGCGACGAAGTGGCGCGGGGCCGGGCGATCATCCCCTCCAACGTCAACCACCCCGAGGCCGAGCCGATGGCGATCGGCCGCAACTTCCTGGTCAAGATCAACGCCAACATCGGCAACTCGGCGGTCGCCAGCGATGTCGCATCCGAGGTCGACAAGATGGTCTGGTCGATCCGCTGGGGCGCCGACACCGTCATGGACCTCTCGACGGGGCGCAACATCCACGACACCCGCGAATGGATCATCCGCAACTCGCCCGTCCCCATCGGCACCGTGCCGATCTACCAGGCGCTCGAGAAAGTCGGCGGCATCGCCGAAGACCTCACCTGGGAGATCTTCCGCGACACGCTGATCGAGCAGGCCGAGCAGGGCGTCGACTACTTCACCATCCACGCCGGCGTGCGCCTGCCGTACATCCCGATGACCGCCAAGCGCGTCACCGGCATCGTCAGCCGCGGCGGCTCGATCATGGCGAAATGGTGCCTCGCGCATCACAAGGAATCGTTCCTCTACGAACGCTTCGACGAGATCAGCGAGATCATGAAGGCCTACGACATCGCCTATTCGCTGGGCGACGGCCTGCGCCCCGGCTCGATCGCCGACGCCAACGACGAGCGCAGTTCGCCGAGCTTTACACCTTGGGCGAGCTGACCAAACGCGCCTGGGCGCAGGACGTGCAGGTGATGATCGAGGGGCCCGGCCACGTGCCGATGCACAAGATCAAGGCCAACAAGGACAAGCAGCTCGAAGCCTGCGGCGAGGCGCCGTTCTACACCCTCGGCCCGCTCGTCACCGACATCGCGCCGGGCTACGACCACATCAC
>JAEWKG010000012.1 GCA_023386135.1 Pseudomonadota bacterium
ACTTGGCGTAGAGATCGTTGAGCCGCTTGCGCATGCGCAGAATCTCGCGCGCCTGGATCTCGATATCTGCGGCCATGCCGCGCGCGCCGCCCGAAGGCTGGTGAACCATGATCCGCGCATTGGTGAGCGCGATCCGCATTCCCGGCTAGCCCGCGGCGAGGAGGAAGCTCCCCATGCTCGCCGCCTGTCCGACGCAAACGGTCGATACACGCGGCTTGATGTATTGCATGGTGTCGTGGATCGCGAGGCCCGCGGTCACCACGCCGCCGGGCGAATTGATGTACATGCTGATCGGCTTGGAGGGGTTCTCGCTCTCGAGGAACAGCAACTGCGCGACGATCAGCGAGGCCATGTTGTCCTCCACCTGGTCGGTCACGAACACGATGCGCTCGCGTAGCAGGCGGCTGAAGATGTCGAAGCTGCGCTCGCCGCGGCTGGTCTGCTCGACCACCACCGGCACCAGCGCGCCGGTCAGCGGGTCGCGGGTGAACTTGCCCTGGCTGCCATAGGTTTCGCCGTAGCCGCCCAACACGTCGATCATGGGAATTCCGTCCTTCCGTCTAGTCGGCCGCCTATGTCGCGAGTGGCGTAGCCATGTTCAAGGGTCTTAACCTTGGCCCGCCCATCGGCCTGTGGACGACGCACGCCGATCACACCTGTCGTTGATCGCCGCGGCCTTGCGGTTGGTCGAGCGGCGGATGCCGCCGTGTGGTGAGCGCAATACACCCGTCCCCGGGACCCAGGGGAGAATACCGTGCGCAAGGCACCGCTGAATTCTGCAACCGCACTCTCGTTCGTCGTCCTAGCCTGCACTGCCGTTCCCGCCGTCGCGCAGGATGCGCCGACCGGCGACGCGCCCCCGCCCGAGGCGCCTGTTCCCGCCACCGTCGCGGGCCGCCAGACCTACACCCCCGCCGATTTCGCGCGCTTCAGCCCCAAGACCGCGCTCGACATGCTCGGCCAGGTGCCAGGTTTCGCGATCCGCTCCGACGACCAGGGCCGCGGGCTCGGCGAAGCGAGCACCAATGTACTGATCAACGGCGAGCGCGTGGCGCTCAAATCGGAATCGATCGGCGACCGCCTGCAGCGCATCTCCGCCGACAAGGTGGTGCGGATCGAGATTGTCGACGGGGCAACGCTGGGCATTCCCGGCCTGTCGGGCCAGGTCGCCAACATCGTCACCAAGGCGGGCGGGATGACCGGGCAGTTCGCGTGGAAGACGCGGTTCCGCCCGCACTACGTCAAACCCAACTGGTTCGGCGGCAACGTCTCGGTCAGCGGCGCGTCGGACCGCCTGGAATACTCGCTGTCGCTCGCCAACAACGCCGGGCGCGGGGCGGCCAAGGGCCCGTCGGTGATCACCGACGGCAGCGGAACAGTGATCGAGACGCGGCAGACGCACATCCGGAACGAGATCGAGGCGCCCAAGGTCGCCGCTTCGCTCAAGTGGCGCGGCGCCGGCAGCTCGGTGCTCAACCTCAATGGCTTCTACAAGTGGGTCATCCAGGACAACAGCGACATCGAGTTCAACCAGCGGCCCGGTCTGGTCGACCGAACGCGGATCTACGACCCGACCGAAAGGGATCGAGGCTACGAGCTGGGCGGAGACTACGAGTTCGCGCTCGGGCCGGGACGGCTGAAGCTCATCGGTCTGGAGCGCTACAACCACACCCGCTACCGCGAGGACTTCGTCTATTACCCGGCCGACGGGTCGCCGGCGAACGGCAGCCGCTACACCAATGTCAGCGAAAGCGGCGAGCATATCGCGCGCGCCGAATACAGCTGGAAGATGCTGGGCGGCGACTTCCAGCTCGCCACCGAGGCAGCGTTCAACCGCTACAACGGTGAGGCCCACATCTACGATCTCGACGCGAGCGGCACCAACTTCGTCGAGATCCCCTTCCCGGCCGGCACCGGTGGGGTCACCGAGGACCGCTACGAAACGATCCTTACCCACAGCAGGCAACTCGCCGACAACCTGTCGCTGCAGGTCGGAGTGGGCGGCGAATACTCCAAGATCGCGCAGACCGGCTCGCGCGGGCTGGTGCGCAGCTTCCGCCGGCCGAAAGGATCGGTAAGCCTGGCGTGGAAGCCCGAGAAGGGGCTCGACCTCTCCTTCAAGCTGGCGCGCAAGGTCGGCCAGCTGTCGTTCGGCGACTTCCTCGCCACCGCCGACATCTACCAAGGCAACAACAACGCCGGGAACATCGAGCTCGTCCCGCCGCAGAGCTGGGAACTGGACTTCGAAGCCAAGAAGGACCTCGGGCCGTGGGGATCGACCACGCTCACGCTGTTCGGCCGCAAGTACGACGACTACATCGACGTCATTCCCCTCCCCGGCGGGGGCGAATCGCGCGGCAATATCGACCACGCCAGCCTCTACGGCGCGGAACTGGTAAGCACGATCAAGCTCGACCCGATCGGCATCAAGGGCGCGAAGATCGACAGCGACTTCAAGTGGCAGAACACCAGCGTGATCGATCCGGTGTTCGGCGTCCGGCGGCGCTTCAGCGGCGACTACGACCGCCACGCCGAAGCGACCTTCCGCCACGACATCCCCGGCAGCGACTGGGCCTACGGCGTCGGCTTCCAGTACGATCACGTGCAGCCGTACTACCGCCTCTACGAAGTGGGTCGGCAGTACGAAGGGCCGACTTACACCTACGCCTTCGTCGAGAACAAGGACGTGTTCGGGCTGACCGTGCGGGCGCAATGGTTCAACGTCGCGAACGGGCGGCGGATCGTGCAGCGGACCGTGTTCGACGGGCCGCGCGACACCTCCCCGGTGCTGTTCGTCGAGGACACCAACCAGGGCGTCGGCGACCTGTTCGACATCACTGTGTCGGGCAAGTTCTAGCCGCTTGAAAGGCAAGCGGTTGGTGGCATGGTGGCGGCTATGCACAGCGCCCGTCTGCTCGCCGCATCCGCCCTCGGCACGTTCGCCTCAGCCTGCTCGCTGACGCCGCCGCCCAAGTCGATCCCCGTGGCCCCGCCCGAAGCGACGGCGGTCTACGTCCAGCGGATCGAGCGGCTCGACGACGGCTGGTCGCAATTGAACGCGGTGATCGACTACGACAAGGATGCCGCCGCCAAGAGCGCCGCCGCGGCGGGCGTCGGCCCGCTCGCCGGGCGCGCGGTGCTGGTGAAGGACAACATCGAAACGCGCGAATGGCCCACCACCGCGGGCAGCCTGGCGCTGGCGGACAATCGCACCGGGCGCGACGCTCCGCTGATAGCACGGCTGCGCGCGGCGGGCGGCGTGGTGCTGGGCAAGACCAACCTCTCCGAATGGGCCAATATCCGCTCCAACAACTCGACCAGCGGGTGGAGCGCGGTCGGCGGGCTGACCAGGAACCCGCACGCGACCGACCGCAACGCCTGCGGCTCGTCCTCGGGCAGCGGGGCGGCGGTGGCGGCCGATCTGGCGTGGGCCGCGATCGGCACCGAAACCGACGGATCGATCACCTGCCCGGCGAGCGTCAACGGGGTGGTCGGGTTCAAGCCGACCGTCGGGCTCGTCAGCCGCACGCATGTGGTGCCGATCAGCTCGAGCCAGGACACCGCCGGGCCGATGGGGCAC
>JAEWKG010000281.1 GCA_023386135.1 Pseudomonadota bacterium
TCGCCACCCTGGGCGCGCTGGCCGCGGCGGGGTGGCGGGACCGGCGACTGGTCTTGCTCTTCAGCTGGCTCGCCGGGTTCGGTGCCGCGATCGAAGTGTTCCAGATGATCCCGGCGCTGCACCGCGACGCCGAGCTGCTCGACTGGCTCGCCGACATGGCTGCGGCCGCGGTGGCGCTGGGCGTGGTGCGCGCCCTGCTGGACTACTCGGCCCGGCGATAGGTCCAGCGGTTGGCGTTGCTGCCGTCGCTCAGCGACGTTTCGGCCAGCAGCAGTTCGCCTTCCCGCCAATACCGGATGCGCTGCGGGTAATCGTGCGCGGCGTTGACGAAGGTCACGCCCGGTTCCGCTGAGGGCTGCCAAGCGAAGCTGGTCCGCCCTTCCCCGCCCGGCGCGCCCCAGAACGCCATCGATGCGGCTTGCCCGTCACGCGCGGGCGACAAGACGATCTGCATGACCTCGAACGAAGCAAGCTGTGCGCCGCGCCCACTGCGGCCGCTGCCGAGCATCACGCCCCCGCGTGGGGTGGTCCAGCACTCCTCGGTCCAGCGCTCGCCGTCTTCCTGCACCCAGCAGCCCGCCATCCATGCGGGCAGCGCGGGGTCGGGGGTCGGCGATGCCGACATCAGCGCCAGGGGCAGCGAGAATAGCGTCAGGGACATCCGAATGCCCTCCCAATCCGCGCGACACCAGCCTCGAATCTAAGCAAAAAGCAGTCGAATCGCCAGCGCGACAACGGCTCGTCGCGCCGCTGGCTCCATTGGGGTGCTTAACCGGGCGTAAGCCATTTCCCGCAAGTCCGAATTAACTCTGCCCGCCCAATCCTGCTTCGCGAGGGGGCGGAGGAGTAAAACTCGATGGCCTACGCCTATGACAGCACCGTTTCAGAAGCGATCAAGCGCGCGGGGCTGCCCAAGTCACACAAAGTGCATTGGTCGCAGCAGCGCAAAGCCGAAGTCGTCCGCGCGGTGCGCGACAAGCTGATCACGTTCGACGAGGCGCGCTGGCGCTACCTGCTCAGCCGCAGCGAATTCCGCGAATGGGAAGAGAAGGTCGACCAGCAGGACGCACGCGAGATCGCGTGATCCGTAACCAGCTCCCGCCGCCTGACCGGCGGCGGGGCTGACCACCTGCTCAGGCGAGGAACGCGGGGTCGACGACCGCGCGCGCGTGGTCCCACTCGGGCACCGCTTCGGCGGTCATCGGCACCATCGCGCGAGTCCGATTGGGCTGCTCGATCTCGAGGATATCGCCCGCGCCGTAATTCTCGATTCCGACGATCGTGCCGAGCGGCTCACCCCCCGGGCTGACCGCGGCAAGGCCGATCAGGTCCGCGTGGTAGTACTCGCCGTCCTCCAGCGACGGCATGGCCGAGCGGGGGACCGTGAGCACCGTGCCGCGCAGTTTTTCTGCAGCAGTGCGGTCGGTGACTTCGGCGAAGCGGGCGACCGCCCCGCCCTTGTGATCGCTGCGGACCTTCTTGAGCGTCAGCGCGCCGTCGTTGAACGCGGCGTAGCGCTTCAGCGCATCGACGCCTTCGCCGAACAGCTTCAGGCGGACTTCGCCCGTCACTCCGTGCGCGCCGGCGACGGCGGCCAGGGTGACGGGCTTGTCCATTGGAGGTGCTTAGCCCTCGGCGCTCTCGGCGCTGCCTTCGGCGGGCTCTTCCGAGCTCGCCTTCAGCGTGCTGCCTTCCTCGGGCTCGACGGCGCCTTCGGCCGGAGCATCGCTGCTCGGAGCGGCCTCATCGGCAGGGGCTTCGGCAGGCGCTTCGGCAGCAGTCTCTTCGGCAGCGGTCTCTTCAGCG
Organism: Pseudomonadota bacterium; assembly: GCA_023386135.1. Classification (GTDB taxonomy): domain Bacteria; phylum Pseudomonadota; class Alphaproteobacteria; order Sphingomonadales; family Sphingomonadaceae; genus Tsuneonella. The sequence goes on from JAEWKG010000281.1 coordinate 1,807, forward strand.
GCCGGAGCTTCCTCGGCGGCAGTCTCTTCGACTTCCGGCTCGGGAGCGGCGGCCGCAGCGGCAGCGGCTTCCTCAGCCTCGGCAGCCTTGGCGGCGCGCTCTTCGGCGCGTTCCTTGGCGGCTTCACCCGGCTCACCCTTCTTGGGGTTGTTGCGCGCGGCGCGCTCGCGGACGCCGGCGGCGTCGAGGAAGCGGGCGACACGGTCCGACGGCTGCGCGCCGACCGACAGCCAGTGCTTCGCACGGTCGGCGTCGATCTTCACGCGGTTCTCGTCGTCCTTGGCGAGCAGCGGGTTATAGGTCCCGATCTGCTCCAGGTACTTGCCGTCGCGCGCCGAGCGGCTGTCCGACACGACGATGCGGTAATACGGACGCTTCTTCGCGCCACCGCGCGACAGACGAATTGCAACTGCCATTTCACTTCACCTTTCTGAAATACTGTACTGAAATCACTTCTTTTTCATCAAATCCGTGAGGTTGCCCGGCATTCCGCCGCCAAGGCCCGGAAGCGCGGGCGGAGCCGATCCGCCGCCGCCACCGCCCCCAAAACCGCCGCCCCTTCCGCCGAGCGCGCCGCCCAAGCCCCCCTTGCCGAACGCCGCCGCGCGGCCGGCGAAACCGCCCATCTTGCGAATCTGCTTCATCGCCCGGGCCATCTCCTGGTGCATCTTCAGGAGCTTGTTGACGTCCTGCACTTCCAGCCCCGCGCCCGCCGCGACGCGCTTCTTGCGCTTGGCGTTCATCAGCTCGGGCTTCTCGCGCTCCTTGGGCGTCATCGAACCGATGATCTCATCCATATGCGTGAGCACTTTGTCGTCGACGCCCGACTGGGCCATCGCCTGCTTGGCCTTCTTCATGCCCGGCAGCATGCCCGCGAGCATGCCGAGGCCGCCCATGTTCTGCATCTGCTTCAGCTGCATGCGCAGATCATTGAGATCGAACTGACCCTTGGCCATGCGCTTGGCGAGCGCCTCGGCCTCTTCTTCCTTGATCGTCGCCGCGGCCTTCTCCACGAGGCTGACGACGTCGCCCATGCCGAGGATGCGGTCGGCGACCCGGCCGGGGTGGAAGGCTTCGAGCGCATCGAGCTTCTCGCCGGTGCCGGCAAACTTGATCGGCTTGCCGGTGACGTGCCGCATGCTCAATGCGGCGCCGCCGCGGGCATCGCCGTCCATCCGGGTGAGGATCACGCCGGTGAGCGGCACCTCGCCCGAGAACGACTGCGCGACGTTGACCGCGTCCTGGCCGGTGAGCGAATCGACCACCAGCAGCACTTCGGTCGGCGCCGAGACGGAAGCGACCGCCTTCATCTCGTCCATCAGCGCCTGATCGACGTGCAGGCGGCCGGCGGTATCGAGCAGCAGCACGTCGATCGCCTGCAGCTTGGCGCTTTCCAGCGCGCGGCGTGCGATATCGACCGGCTGCTGGCCCTGCACGATCGGCAGTGTCGCGACCTCGACCTGGGTACCGAGCACCGCGAGCTGTTCCTGCGCCGCGGGCCGCGCGACGTCGAGCGACGCCATCAGAGCCTTCTTGCCATGCTTCTCGCGCAGATACTTGGCGAGCTTGGCGGTGGTGGTGGTCTTGCCCGATCCCTGCAGGCCGACCATCATCACCACGACCGGCGGCTTGGCGTTGAGGTTGAGGTCCTCGGCAACCGCGCCGTCGCCGCCGCCGAGCATCTCGACGAGCTCGTCATGGACGATCTTGACGACCTGCTGGCCGGGCGTGACCGAGCGCAGCACGTCCTGGCCGACGGCCTTCTCGGTCACCGCGTCGATGAACCGGCGGGCGACCGGCAGCGCCACATCGGCTTCGAGCAGCGCGACGCGCACCTCGCGCATCGCCTCCCGCACCTCCGCCTCGTTCAGCGCGCCGCGACCGCGCAGGCGGTCGAACACGTTACCGAGGCGGTCGGACAGATTGTCGAACATGCGCTACCTCAAAACCGACGGCGAACCGCCAAATGCGAAAAACGCCGGCGGACGAAACCTCGTCGGCCAGCGTGCGAGCTCAAAGAGAACCCGACTTGATTTGTCTTCGGCCATTGTGCCGTATTTTGGCTCTGAGCGAAGGCGAAAACGGTGGGAGCGAGTGACCCGGAGCGCAGCGGACTAAATGTCCGTGAGCACCGGAAGCGCTCGAACCTGCCGTTTGCAGCCCGCTCAGGGGCAAAAGACGGTACAATGGTGGAGCCTAGCGGGATCGAACCGCTGACCTCCTGCATGCCATGCAGGCGCTCTCCCAGCTGAGCTAAGGCCCCGTACCACTGCTGTTCTGCCAACCCCTGGGAGGAGCCGGCAGGCCGCGCCCTTTATGGGCGAGGCCTCCGCTTGGCAAGCGTCAATTAGCTGTCGTCGGCATCCTCGTCGCCGCCGGTCGCCACGCCGAGATCGTCGTCGCCGCCGAGATCGACGTCGTTGTCCGGCGAATCCTCGTCGTCGTCGACGTCGATATCTTCGAGATCGTCACCGCCCAGATCGCTATCGGGCTCGGCTTCGGCCTTCTTGGCTTCCTCGAACGGGATCGGCTGCTTGGACTTCAGCACCGGCTCGGGGGTCCACTGCTCGCCGCACTCAATGCAGCTTACCGGATCTTCCTTGCCGAGATCGTAGAAGCGCTCACCGCACTTGGGGCACTGACGCTTGGTGCCCCACTCAGGCTTGACCATTGCTATTCCTCGATGGGCCCGCCGGATTAGGGCAGGCGAAAATATGGGAGACTTGATGGGTAACCGGCGCACCGGAATCAAGAGCGGGCGCGCCTTGCCACAGGGCATAGGCGCTGTCAAAAGCCGCGCGCTTTGAGCGAGACCGGCATCCCTTCCCCCCGCACGTTTGCACCGGCCGGCGCCTTGCGCGGCACCCTGCGCGTGCCCGGCGACAAGTCGATCAGCCACCGCGCGGTCATGCTGGGCGCGCTGGCCGTGGGCGAGACGCGGGTCACCGGCCTACTCGAGGGCGAGGACGTGATGGCGACCGCCGCCGCGATGCGCGCGATGGGCGCGCAGGTCGAGAAGCGCGGCGAGGAGTGGCGCATCCACGGCGTCGGCGGCCTGCTGCAGCCGCACACGGCGCTCGACATGGGAAATTCGGGCACCTCGACCCGGCTGCTGATGGGGCTGATCGCAAGCCACGCGATCACCGCCGCGTTCACCGGCGACGCCAGCCTGTCGAAGCGGCCGATGGGTCGGGTGATCGAGCCTTTGAGCCGCATCGGCGCGAGCTTCACGCCCTCGCCGGGCGGCACGCTGCCGCTGATGATGACCGGCGCGAGCGTGCCGGTGCCGATCGAATACCGGCTCCCCGTCGCCAGCGCCCAGGTCAAGAGCGCGGTGCTGCTAGCGGGCCTCAACACCGCCGGGATCACCACGGTGATCGAGCCGGTCGCCACCCGCGACCACTCCGAGCGGATGCTGCGCGGGTTTGGCGCGGAGCTGACCGTCGAGGAAGTAAGTGGCGAGCGCGTCATCCGCGTGCGCGGCGAGGCCGACCTGCAGCCGCAGGCGATCGAGGTGCCGGGCGACCCGAGCTCGGCCGCCTTCTTCATCGTCGCCGCCACGCTGGTCGAAGGCAGCGACCTCACGATCGAGAATGTCGGGCTCAACCCGACCCGGGCCGGCCTCGTGACCGCACTACGACAGATGGGTGCGAGCATCGAGGAGCTTGCCCTGCGCGAAGTGGGCGGCGAGCCGGTTGCCGACCTGCGCGTGCGCCATGCGCCGCTCACGGGGATCGAGGTCGACCCCGCCGTCGCCCCTAGCATGATTGATGAATTCCCGGTCCTGTTCGTCGCCGCGGCATTGGCGCAGGGCCGCAGCGTCACTCGCGGGCTCGATGAGCTGCGGGTCAAGGAGAGCGACCGCCTTTCCGCGATGGCCGCGGCGCTCACCGCCGCCGGCGCGCGGGTCGAGGAAACCCCCGACGGCCTGATCATCGACGGCACCGGCGGCGAGCCCTTGCGCGGCACCTCTAACGCCCGCGTCAAGACCCACCTCGACCACCGCATCGCGATGAGCATGGCGGTCGCCGGGCTCGCCAGCCGCGACGGCATCGACATCGACGACATCCGCCCGATCGCGACCAGCTTTCCGGCGTTCGAGACGCTGTTGGAGCGCGTCACCTCATGATCTCATTCTCGTCATCCCCGCGCACGCGGGGATCCATCTCCGGCCGCCCGAGATGGCTCCCCGCGTTCGCGGGGATGACGGACTATTGATTGGATTGAGAGCTCAATGACCCTCGACATCTATACGCTGGTCGGCTTCGCCGGCATGGCGTGGATTATCGCCGCGTACGCCTACCTGGCCTTCAAGTCGGACCCGCAC
>JAEWKG010000066.1 GCA_023386135.1 Pseudomonadota bacterium
CTGGAATACCAACCGATTTATAATAGTACTATGTTTATTTCTCATTTCATCTGTACTTTCTTTATTTTGGGGATTATCAATTTTAGAGAAAATCAAAGAAGCTCAAATCGATTTTACGTCAATCCTTTTTTACACTTTATTACAAATACTATGTTTCGTTCTTTTGGAAGGAAAAATGGATCATTCATTCAAGCCATTCGCCGCTTATAGAAAATTTCGTGAAAATAAATATGATGAGCGTTTTGTTTTTGCAAAGCAAGTTAGAACTGATGATGCTATTCTCCTTCATTCTGAAGAAATAAAAAAAGAGATTCAAATTTCAAAGCAAAGTTTATCTCAAGAAATCCTGCAACAAAAAAATGTAAGTGAAGAAATTCATCAATTGGCGACCGAAAACAATCAACTGTTAAAAACTTCAGATTTCGATTTTGAAATTCGGAATAACGCCAATTTGATTTTGGCAGATGTGATGGAAGATTATTTTATCAGTAAAGATTCTGAGGAGATCCTTTCAGATTTTTTGCTTAAAAAAAGAAAAAGTGGTAAAATAATCTTTACAAAAACTGCAAGAAATGGCGTGAGCGTTCAACCAATTTTGGACTTCTTTTCAAAATATACAGATTTGATTGAAAAGTGCAAGAACAAAGAAATTAATGAGGAAGAAACAACTACTCAATCTGAAGCCATAAAAATCATCAATGAAATTGTTTTGGCAAACGATAAGCACGGAATACCGAAAAAAGACCCCATAGATCCGAAGAATTTCTCAAAATACCTTTCTTAGGTCACTTTTTTTGTTGAAAATTTCATCAAAATTCATTCGAACTCAAAAATTTTTCAAAAATTATTTTACTGATTATCAGCTTTATAAACACGATATTTTTTCGTGTTCACTTCAAACCATTCTAAAACATCATAAAGAATAAATTGCTCCTACAAGTTCAATTATTTATTATACTTTATTTTACAAAAAACTTTTTTAGTCGCTTTTAGGTGGTATTTTCATCCTAGAATATCTTGGTCACAACAAAATTCAACAACATGAATGACCAAGAAAGATTACAGTTAATTGAAACCCAAGTTTCAGTTCTAGTAAATTCCCAAAAGGAATTTACATCGAAAGCACTACAGCTTCTAGCTCTTAGTGCAAAAACCATTTATTCTAAAGAAGAAGCAGCATTGTTTCTAAATCTTGACCCCGATTATCTCTATCAATTGAAGTTTCACGGAAAGTTGAAAGCTTACAAAAAGAAAGGGCAAAAGAAAATTTATTTCCGAAAAGAAGATTTGGAAGAGTATCTCATTTCCAACAGCTCATCAGATGATGTTGAAGATAGTAATGACTACGATGATTTTGAGGGGGATATTTTAGAAAAATGGAAAAAGTAATTGGTTATGAATTCGGAAGAACAACTCTATCAAAGCAGTAAAGGTTCGGTCACGGTTTTCGACAAAATAATCAAGTATATCGGGAAGAAATACCAACTCCGTTTCAACGAAATTGCATTGGAATTCGAGATAAAAACAGAGAATGGCGATTGGACGGAATTGAATTTAAACTCTCTGTACATCGAACTCACTCAGGCAGGAATCAATATCGCTTTCAACAAACTTGAAATATTGATGCGAAGCCATTTGATTTCGATTTTCAATCCATTCGAGAACTATTTTCAGAACCTTGAAAAATGGGACGGTGAAAACCACATCCAACGATTGATAAGCTTTGTCAAGACTACGGACACGGAACCCTTCCAAATCCATTTTGAAAAATGGTTGACAAGATCTGTCTTTTGTGCATTGAAAAGAGGCTACATCAACAAACAATGTTTCGTGTTCTACAATACGAAGCAAAACAGTGGAAAGACAAGTTTTTTGAGATTCCTGATTCCGCCAAGTTTGGAGAAATACTACACCGAAGATATTGGTGTGGACAAGGACGGACTCATTGCGCTTTGCAAAAACTTCATCATCAATATCGATGAACTTTCGGTGATGTCCAAAACGGATGTCAATATTTTGAAGGCGTTTATTTCTAAGAATACCGTGAATGCAAGATTGCCTTATGACAGAAAATCGTCGTTGATGTTTAGAACTTCGTCATTCTGTGGTTCGACCAATCGTTCCGATTTCTTGACTGATGAAACAGGAAGCGTTCGATGGATCATTTTTGAGGTATTGGAAATTGATTTTGGCTATTCCAAAGAAATCAACATCAATCAAATATGGGCTCAAGCATACTATAATGCTTTTGAAAGGAAAAATTACAATCCTGAACTCACTGCAGAAGACCTTATTGAAAATGAAAAACGAAACGAGAAATTCAAACAGGTCAGTTTGGAACAGGAAATCCTCATCTCCCATTTTGAAAAATCAGAAAACAAAAACGATTTCCTCACCGCAACCGAAATTATGCTTGCAATGAGCAATGCTTTAGGAGTTCGGATGATCAATGTAAAAATCGGGAAAGCATTGACCGCCTTAAATTTTGAAAGAATAAAGCATTCCAAAAAGCAGGTTTATGGCTACTTGATCAAACGCAAAATTGAGGATGAAAAAAATGAATGAAAAAATAATTAAAAATCCACTTACCTAATTACCTGCTTACCTAAAATTCTTTAAAACCATTATGAATAAACACTTTTATAAGAGGTAAGAATAGATGTTTAGACTTACCTGAAGTTACCTTTTAATAGAATTTAGAAATAAAAAAATATTAAAAAATACAGGTAGAAAGGTAAGTCAAGGTAAATCAATCAAATCACTCTCAACACTTTCTGCTAAAGGCTTAGGTAAGAAGGTAGGTAAAAACACCAAAAAACTTTATAAAACAAAACACAAAAATCCCAACATTATGAATTGCAAACAAGCCAACGAAAATATCAGTATCAGGGAAATCTTGGAGAGCTTTTCTCTTTTCCCGAGCAAAGACAACCGAAGAACCGCTTTTTATCTTGCATTTGACCGTGAAGAAAAAACGCCAAGTCTTTCGGTGAATTTTGAAAAGAACACCGCATTTGATTTTGGAACAGGAGCGAAATACGATAATGTTTCCCTAGTTCAAGGCATCAAAAAATGTTCAGTTTCCGAAGCGTTGGAATATCTGAAGAGATTTGATTATTCAATTCCAACAATGAAGAAAATGGAAAATGAAGATTTTAAACCAAAATTAGGATATCAGATTTTGGAAATGAAAGAAGTGGAACATCCAAGTTTGATTGAATATTTAAAAACAAGAAAACTTGCTTCCCTGAAATCCGAACTCAAAGAAATCCATTACGAACTGAACGGAAGGAATTATTTCGGTTTGGGATTCAAAAACGATTCGGATGGATATGAAATTAGAAATCCATACATCAAACTTTG
>JAEWKG010000297.1 GCA_023386135.1 Pseudomonadota bacterium
CCTCGCGCTCGCCAGCTACACCCAGACCGATCCCAGCACCTCGACCGCCGCGGCGGGCAGCGACGTGCGCAACTGGATGGGGCCGAGCGGCGCCTGGGTGGCGGAGCGGGTGTTCTTCCTGTTCGGCGCCACCGGCGTGCTGCTGCTGCCGCTGCTCTACGTCTTCGCGCGCAAGCTGTGGCGCGACGTCGAGGAAGAAGACCGCGACGCGCGCACCCATTGGTGGCGGCCGACGGGGCTGCTGCTCCTGTCGATGGCGCTGATCGGCACCGTGCTGGCGCTCGCGGTCGACCGGCCCGGCGGTTCGCTGCCGGCCTCGCTCGGCGGGGTCAGCGGCCTTCTCGGCGCGCGCATGGTCACGGCGGTGTCGAGTCGCCTCGGCGAAGGCCTCGCCGGCTGGGTCACCCTGCTCCTGGCCCTTGTCGCGCTGGCGGGCGGGGTCGCCGGTTTGACCAAGGTGTTCGCGCTCGACTGGGTGCAGCTCCTCACCCTGCCGCGTTTCCTCAAGCGCGCGCCCGCGCTGCCCGAGCGCTTCGCCGAGGCCGATCTCCCCTTCATGCCCAAGCCGCGCGCGAAGAAGCGCGAGGCGGCGTCCGAAGACGCGCCGCAGTTCGCCGAGCGCCGCGCGCCCGAGATCGCCGAGCCTACGCTCACTCCGCGCCCCGCCAAACCCGCCGGCAAGGCCGCGCAGAAGGACCTGTTCGCGAGCTACCAGCTCCCCAGCATCGACCTCCTGGCAGATCCGCCGGCGCATGCCGCGCCCAAGCTCGACAAGCTGGCATTGGAACGCAACGCGCGCCTGCTCGAAACCGTGCTCGACGACTTCAACGTCAAGGGCGAGATCACCGCGGTCCGCACCGGACCGGTGGTGACGATGTACGAGCTCGAGCCCGCGCCTGGCATCAAGGCCAGCCGGGTGATCGGCCTCGCCGAGGACATCGCCCGCAACATTAGCGCGATCAGCGCGCGGGTCTCCTCGATCCCCGGCAAGACCGTGATGGGCATCGAGCTGCCCAATGCCGAGCGTCAGACGATCGCGTTCAAGGAGCTCGCCGCGTGCGACGCGTTCGTGAACGCCAAGGGCACGCTGCCGATCATCCTCGGCAAGGACATCGCCGGAGAGCCGATCGTCGCCGACCTTGCCGCGATGCCGCACCTGCTGGTCGCCGGCACCACCGGGTCGGGCAAGTCGGTGGGGCTTAACTGCATCCTCTTGAGCCTCCTCTACCGATTCACCCCCGAAGAGTGCCGCCTGATCCTGATCGATCCCAAGGTGCTCGAACTCAAGAGCTACGACGACATTCCGCACCTCCTGAGCCAGGTGGTGACCGAGCCCGCCAAGGCCGTCCGCGCGCTCAAATGGGCGGTTGAGGAGATGGAGCGCCGCTACCGCTGGATGAGCTCGATCGGCGCGCGCAACATCGCCGGCTTCAACGAGCGGGTTCGCACCGCGCATGCCAAGGGCAAGCCGCTCGGGCGCCGGGTGCAGACCGGCTTCGACCCCGACACCGGCGAGGAACTGTTCGAGGAAGAGCAGCTCGAATACCAGCCGCTGTTCCAGATCGTGCTGATCGTCGACGAGCTGGCAGACCTCATGGTCACGGTCGGCAAGGAAGTCGAAGTGCTGATCCAGCGCCTCAGCCAGAAGAGCCGCGCGGCGGGCATTCACCTGATCATGGCGACCCAGCGTCCGTCGGTCGATGTCATCACCGGCGTGATCAAGGCCAACCTGCCGACCCGCATCAGCTTCAACGTGACGAGCCGCATCGACAGCCGCACGATCCTGGGCGAGCAGGGTGCGGAGCAGCTGCTCGGCAAGGGCGACATGCTCTACAAGCCCGGCTCGGGCGCGCTGGTCCGCGTCCACGGTCCGTTCGTGTCGGACGAGGAAGTCGAGCACGTCGCCGATCATTGGCGGGGACAGGGCAAGCCCGACTACGTCGACGCGGTGACCGAGGAGCCCGAGGACAGCTACGGCTTCGGCTTCGACGATGAGCTCACCGCCTCCGACAATCCCGAGGAGCGCAAGTACCGCCAGGCGTGTCAGGTGGTGTTCGAGAACCAGAAGGCCTCGGGCTCGTGGCTGCAACGCCAGATGGGCGTGGGCTACAATACTGCTGCCAAGTGGATCGAGCGGATGGAGGAAGACGGGCTGGTCGGCCCGGCCAATCACGTCGGCCGCCGCGACATCTACCGCGACAAGGACGGCAATCCGCTCTGAGTTGCGACCACCGCCAAATTGCTGTGTTACGCAAGCGCAACACAGCGCTGTAAATTCGGTCACACAAGAATTTATCTTGCGGGACAAAGCCGCAGCGCTGGTATTTCGTGAGGCAGACAGGAGGGTCTACTCATGAAATTCCATCGCATTACGCTGCTTGGCTCGGCAGCCGCTGTCTTCACCGTCGCCGCCGCGCAGCCCGCGCTGGCGCAGGAGACGCCCGCAGCGACCACCGACGAAGCGGCTACTCCCGCGGACCCCGGCCAGCAGATCATCGTCACCGGCACCCGCTCGATCAGCCGTACGGTCGAGAATTCGCCGGTCCCGGTCGACGTGCTGTCGGGCGAGGCGATCACCGAGGGTGGGCAGACCGAGACCAACAAGATCCTCAACAAGCTGGTCCCGAGCTTCAACTTCCCCCAGCCGGCGATCTCCGACGGTTCGGACGCGCTGAGGCCGGCCACGCTGCGCGGCCTGTCGCCCGACCAGACACTGGTGCTGGTCAACGGCAAGCGCAGGCACACCTCAGCGCTCCTGAACATCAATGGCACCATCGGCCGCGGCTCGGCGGCGGTCGACATGAACTCGATCCCGGCGCTGGCGATCGAGCGGATCGAAGTGCTGCGCGACGGTGCTTCGTCGCAGTACGGGTCGGACGCGATCGCGGGCGTGATCAACATCCGGCTCAAGACCTCGAACAGCCAGGGCAAGGCAGTCGCGAGCTTCGGCAAGTACGTCACCACGCTCGACGGCGTGCCGAACGTGACCGGCCTTCAAACCGTCGGCGGCCAGCCGGTGCTCGACCCCACCGACAATCGCTACTTCGCTGCCAACACCGACGGCGAGCTGAAGGTGCGCGACGGCGAGACCTATACCTTCGCCTCCAACTTCGGCCTGCCGTTCTTGAGCCCCGATGGCTTCCTCAACGTCACCGCTGAGTACCGCCACCGCGACCGGACCAACCGCACCGGCTTCGACCTGCGCCCCAACTACGTGAAGCAGGGCGCGCTGTTCGATCCGCGCGAGCTGACCTTCGACCGCCGCGAGTTCCGCTTCGGCGACCCGCAGGCGGACGATTATTCGTTCTTCATCAACGCCGGCACCCCGCTCGGCGACGTGTTCGAATGGTACGGGTTCGCCAGCTTCAACCAGCGCGATTCGGTCAGCGCGGCGAACTATCGCCAGCAATCGAATGCGAATAACGTCGACTATTCGCAGCTCGCCCCGAACCAAGCGCCGCCCAACACCTTCAATCGCCCGGTCCTGACGCCAGACGGCTTCCTGCCGCTGATCCAGTCGGACCTGACCGACATCGCCTACACCACCGGCATCCGCGGCGAGGTCGCCGGCTGGCGCGCCGATCTGTCGGCAGGCGTGGGCACCAACCGGTTCGCCTATCGCACCGAGGACAGCGTCAACGCCTCGTTCGGTGCCGCGACCCAGGGCTCGTTCGACGCGGGCGCGCTGCGCTACACCCAGCGGATGATCAACCTCGATCTCAGCCACGACTACGATCTCGGGTTCGCCAAGCCGCTGACGGTGTCGGTGGGCGGCGAGTACCGCCGCGAGCGGTACCAGATCCGTCCCGGCGACTTCCAGTCGTACGCGCTCGGGCCGTTCTTCCGCGCGGCGATCCCCAACACGACGCTCGCCAACTGCAACACGCAGCAAGGCGTGTTCAACGCCACTACGGGCGCCTGCACGTTCCCGGGCCGTCAGGGCGGCGCCGGCGCGCAAGGCTTTGCCGGTCTGCCGGCATCGGCCAAGACCGACGCCCACCGCAGCAACTACGCGGCGTATCTCGAGCTCGACACCGATATCATCGATGCCCTGTCGGTGACGGCCGCGGCCCGCTACGAGCACTACTCCGATTTCGGCGACACCGTTTCGGGCAAGCTCGCGGCGCGCTTCGAAGTCCTGCCCGGGTTGGCGCTGCGTGGATCGGTTTCCAACGGCTTCCGTGCCCCGTCGCTGCACCAGCAGGTCTTCACCACCACCTCGACCAATTTCATCTCGGGTGTGCCGGTCGACATCCTGACCCTGCCGGTGGCGGCCCCGGTCGCGCGCGCCCTGGGCTCGAACGACCTGAAGGCGGAAAAGAGCTTCAACCTCAGCGGCGGCATCACCGCCAACCCGCTGCAGGGCCTGACCCTCACGGTCGATTACTACAACATCAAGATCAAGGACCGCATCGTCCTGACCGAGAACCTCGGTGCTTCGGGCAGCGGCACCGCCGCGCAGAATGCCGCGGTGGGCGCGATCCTGACCGCCGCCGGATTCCCGACGGTGGGCGCGGCGCGGTTCTTCATCAACGGTCTCGACACCCGGACGCAGGGTGTGGACGCGGTGCTGAACTGGCGCCTGCCGGTCGATTTCGGCAAGTTCAATTTCACCGCGGCCTACAACTACAACAAGCAGAACATCCTGAAGTACAACAACGACCTCGGGCCGCTGGCGACGATCCCGGGCCTGGTGCTGTTCGGCCGCACCGAGTCGCTCCGCTTCACCAAGGGCCAGCCGCGCGACAAGATCGTGCTGAGCATGGACGGCGATATCGGCAACTTCGGCTTCACCGCTCGTACCACGCGGTACGGACGGGTGCTGTCGCCTGGATCGGTTGCGCCGCTGGCGCCGAACGCGGCAAGCCTGACCGCGCTGGGCCCGGACGACGTGTCGCTGAGCCCGAAGTGGATCACCGATCTCGAACTGCGCTACGACCTGCGCAAGGACCTCCACCTGGCGGTCGGCGCCGACAATGTGTTGGACGTCTACCCGGATCGCCTGCCCTACGGCCTGCGTCCGACCAGCGTCGGCGGCTCATACCCGCAGAACAACCAGTACAACGCGTACTCGATCTTCTCGCCGTTCGGCTTCAACGGCCGCTTCATCTATGGACGGGTCGGCTTCGACTTCTGATCAGAGCGCGTAGGCTCATACAAAAAGGCCCCGCCGGTTCGCGCCGGCGGGGCCTTTCTTTTTGCCCGAACGGCGTGGAGGTTACTTCAACCCTTCGCCGGTCATCACGGTCGCGCCGGTGGCGGCCTTGAGGTTGGCGGCCTGCACATCGTCCGGCGCGGCGATGAAGCCGATCTTCGACAGCGGGCCGTCCTTGCTCCAGCTCTTGGTCCACTGGGCGATGAACTCGGCAAGGCCGGGGATCACGCCGACGTGCTGCTTCTTGTAATAGACGTAGAGCGGACGGGCGCCCGGGTACTTGAAGCTCGAGATGTTGTCGTAGGTCGCCTCGACCCCGTTCATCGGCTGGTCCTGCAGCTTGTCGATGTTCTCCTCGAGGTACGAGAAGCCGAAGATGCCGACGGCCTTGGGATTGCCCTCGATCTTCTGGACGATGAGGTTGTCCTGCTCGCCCTGGTCGACGTAGGCGCCATCGCTACGGACTTCGGTGCAGACCTGCTCGTACTGGTCCTTGTTCGTTTCCTTGAGCGCCTTCATCGCCGGGTCGCTCTCGCAGCCCTTCTGCAGGATCAGTTCCTTGAGTGCGTCGCGGGTGCCCGAGGTCGAGGGCGGGCCGTAGACCAGGATCGGGTCGGCCGGCAGCGAAGGGTCGACGTCCTTCCAGGTCTTGGCGGTCTGGTCCTTGCCGAACGGCTTGGCGGCGAGCGCGCGATAGACGATGGCAGGGGTCAGCGGCAGCTTGATGCCGTTCTTGGCGGATGCGAAGGCGATGCCGTCGAGCCCGACCTGGACCTCGACGATGTCGGTCACGCCGTTCTTCTTACACTCTTCGAACTCGCTCGCCTTCATGCGGCGGCTGGCGTTGGCGATGTCGGGGGTTGCCTGACCGAGCCCGGCGCAGAACAGCTTCATACCCGCGCCCGTGCCGGTGGATTCGATCAGCGGGCTCTTCATGCCCGAGTTCGAGGCGACGAAATCCTCGGCCACCTTCTTGGCGAACGGATAGACGGTGGAGGAGCCGACCGCGCGAATGGTGTCGCGCGCACCGCCGCTGGAGCTGCCCCCACAGGCGGCCAGCGCGAAGGAAGAGACGGCGATGAAGGCGAAAGTCTTGGCTGTGGTCATCGGTTGGGTCCTTGGAGTGGAACGAGGCGGCCTCTGCACGGGCCGTGTGACAGCCGCATGACAGTGGTGTGGCGTCGTCGAAGCGGCGTCAGAAATCGAGCTGCACGCGGCCGCCGAACGCATCGACCGAGTAATCCCGGTCGCTGCTCGCGGCGGGGAGCGCGGCGTCGCTGTAAACGAGGTGGCCGTAGCTGAGCTGGAAGCGCGTGTAGTCGGTGGGGGTCCACACCAGGCCGAGCTCGTATCCGTCCTGTTTGCCGCCGACGATGCCGGCGTCGTTGAGGTCGAGGTAGTCGTAGCGAGCGTTGAGCTGCACCGCGCCGAAGCCGCCGCTGCCGACCGGGTGCTTGGGCTTCACGCGATCGAACACGCCGCCCTTGTAGCCGCGCGTGTCGCCGGGGGTGAGGAACAGACCGGCCTCGACGTACCCGCCGAAGAAGGTCGGGTCGGTGAGCGCGCCGGGGCGGTCGACCCGCTGCCAGTGCGCTTCGCTCGCGACGTGGAGGGGCCCGTGGATGTAGGCGGCTTCGAGGCCATAGCCGAGTTCGCTCTGAGCGGAGAGGTTGCCGGTGTCGATGAAGCGTATATCCGCGGTGTGGATCAGCGGCCGGACACGGTACCGGACAGCCGAAGCGCTGTCGCCCAGGTCATGCCAGTGCACCGATCCGCCCAGGTGTAGCTGCCCGCCACCAATCCTGGGCGCGAACACCGCGCGGCCGTCGAGTGAGACCGAGTTGTTCTCGTCGTTGTTGAGGTCGGCGACGTTGTCGGTGAACGCGCCGCCCTGCAGCAGCACATCGCCCTTGGCGTACTGGGCGCTCAGGCCGAGGCGGCGCTCGTAGCCGAAGGCGTTGTTGACCGCGGCGCGCTCGGTGAAACTCGGGAACAGATCGCTGGTCAGTTCCTCGAGGCCCCAGAACGGCTTGTGCTGGCCGGCGGTGAGGGTGATCTCCTTCGACGCTTGATAGGTGAGGTAGAGGTCGGTGATCTCCACCGCGCTCGCCGCAACGTCGATCTCGGCGCGGTAGCCGAAGCCGCCCGGCATCTTGCCCTCGAAACCGAGGAAGGCGCGGCGCACCTCGCTGCCGAAACCGGTGCTCGCATCGCTGATGCCCGCCGGGCTGCTGACGGTGCCGGCGTCGAGCTGGATGCGTCCGCGCGGCTTGAAGCTCCACCCGCCTTCCCCGGTGATCTCGGGCGCACCCTTCCACGCGACCTGCACCGGCGGCGATGCGGGCTTGGTGGCAGCGGCGGTCGCGGCCGACGCGCTGGCGGTCGCAGCATTGGCGGCGACGGTGGCGGCCGGCGCTTCGCTCTTGGCGGCGGCGAGCTGCGCCTCGAGCGAATCGATCCGGCTGGCCATCGCGCTCATCTGCGCGCGCATCGCGGCGAGCTCCTGCGCCACCGCGGCGTCGTCGGCTGAGGCGGGCGCGGTCCAGCCG
>JAEWKG010000303.1 GCA_023386135.1 Pseudomonadota bacterium
TTCGTGCCGACATATTTGCGCGCGAGAAACTTTTCCCACTGCTCAGCTTCGATCACCTTGGTCAGGATCGAGCGCTTGCCCTCGGGCGTAAACTGGATCTCGGCATCCTTGCCTTCGATCCTTTCCTGGAGGAAGCGGCGCTCCTCCAGGTCGTTGATGTGCATATATTCGACGCCGACGACGCCGCAGTAATTGGCCTGCAGGACCTTCACGATCTCGCGGATCGTCGCCCGCTCGAAGCCCAATGCGCCACCAATGAAGATCGGCCGGTCGAGGTCGTTCGGCCCAAAGCCGTGATATTCCGGAGTCAGGTCGGCCGGCAGATCCTGCCGGTAGAGACCGAGCGGATCGAGCTTCGCCGCCAGATGCCCGCGCACACGATAGGTGCGGATCAGCATCATCGCGCGGATCGAATCTTCCGCAGCCCGCCGCACCGCATCCGGATCGGCCGCAGCCGCAGCAGCCGGGACCGCCTTTTCCGCCGCCTTCTTGAACGCCTCTATCGTCGCCTCGGTCGGATCCAGCCCGAGGTTGATGTCGTCCAGCTCGGAGACAGGCCAGTTCGGCCGCGCCCAGCTTGGGCCCGGCTCGCGCTCGAACATTACGGGTTGGTCGTCGGACATTATGCGTAGGCTGCCAGCAACTCTTTCAGCGTCGTGCCAAGCTCAGATGGGCTTGGGCTGACGGTAATTCCAGCCGCCTCCATCGCCGCGATCTTGCTCTCGGCATCGCCCTTGCCGCCCGAAACGATGGCGCCGGCATGGCCCATGCGGCGTCCCGGAGGCGCGGTGCGCCCGGCAATGAAACCAACCATGGGCTTCTTGCGACCGCGCTTGGCTTCATCCTTGATGAACTGCGCCGCATCTTCTTCGGACGATCCACCGATCTCACCGATCATGACGATCGACTTGGTTTCCGGATCCGCCAAAAACAGTTCGAGCATTGAAATGAAGTCGGTTCCCTTGACCGGATCGCCGCCGATACCCACCGCGGTGGTCTGACCAAGACCTTCGGCCGTGGTTTGATAAAGCGCTTCATAGGTCAGCGTGCCCGAACGGGAGAGGATGCCGACATTGCCCTTCTTGAAAATGTTGCCGGGCATGATGCCGATCTTGCACTCGCCGGCCGTCATCACGCCTGGGCAATTCGGGCCGATCAGGCGCGATTTGGATCCTTCGAGCGCGCGTTTGACGCGGATCATGTCTGCTACCGGAATGCCTTCAGTGATACAGACAATGATCGGCACCTCGGCGTCGATCGCTTCGCAGATCGCGTCTGCAGCGCCTGGCGGCGGGACGTAAATCACGCTCGCATCCGCGCCGGTTTTCGCGCGCGCCTCCGCCACGGTGTCGAACACCGGCAGGCCGAGATGCTGCGAGCCGCCTTTGCCGGGCGACGTGCCTCCGACCATTCTGGTCCCGTAAAGCAGAGCCTGCTCGGAATGAAAGGTGCCGTTCTTGCCGGTAAAGCCGTGGCAGATGACCTTGGTGTTGTTGTCGATAAGAATAGACATTTATGCTGCCTCCTTGCGCGTCGCCCGCACGATTTTCTGCGCGGCATCGTCGAGGTCGTCAGCGGAGACGACGTTCAAACCGGAGTCCGCAATTACCTTTTTGCCTAGCTCAACGTTGGTGCCTTCCAGCCGCACCACAAGCGGCACGGTCAGGCCGACCTCGCGCACGGCGGCGACAACACCTTCCGCCACGACATCACAGCGCATGATGCCGCCAAAGATATTCACAAGGATGCCCCTGACGTTCGGATCAGAGGTAATGATCTTGAACGCTGCAGCCACCTTCTCCTTGGTGGCGCCGCCACCGACGTCGAGGAAGTTGGCCGGCGTCGCACCGTAGAGTTTGATGATATCCATCGTCGCCATCGCGAGGCCCGCACCGTTGACCATGCAGCCGATGGTGCCTTCGAGCGCGATGTAGTTCAGATCGTACTTTGAGGCCTCGATTTCCTTCTCATCTTCCTCGGTGAGATCGCGAAGCTTGACGATCTCCGCGTGACGATAGAGCGCGTTGGAGTCGAAGTTGATCTTGGCATCGAGACAGCGCAGGTCGCCCTGCTTGGTCACCACGAGCGGGTTGATCTCGAGCATCGCCATGTCCTTGGCGACGAAGGCGCTGTAAAGCTGGCCGGTGAGCTTTTCCGCCTGCTTGGCGAGATCGCCGGTCAGCCCCAGCACCTGCGCCACCTTGCGGCCGTGATGCGGCATCACGCCGGTTGCCGGATCGACCGAGAACGTAACGATCTTGTCGGGCGTGTCGTGCGCGACCTTCTCGATGTCCATGCCGCCTTCAGTGGAGACCACGAACGCGACACGCGATGTCTCGCGATCCACCAGCATCGAAAGGTAGAATTCTTTCGCGATGTCTGAACCATCCTCGATGTAGAGCCGATTGACCTGCTTACCTGCAGGCCCGGTCTGGACTGTCACCAGCGTACGGCCAAGCATTTCCTTGGCAAAGGCCGCGACTTCTTCGATCGACTTCGCCAGGCGCACACCGCCCTTGGCGTCGGCGGGCAACTCCTTGAATTTTCCCTTGCCGCGGCCGCCCGCGTGAATCTGCGATTTCACGACGTAGACCGGTCCCGGCAGCGTCTTCGCTGCGGCCACGGCCTCTTCAACCGTAAAGGCCGGCTCTCCCGCCGAGACCGGCGCGCCGAAACTCTTCAGGACAGCCTTGCCCTGATATTCGTGAATGTTCATGGCGTACTCCCATTGCCGGCCAGGCGGCCGAAATTGGACAGCAATGCTGTCCATAATTATGTATTATGTATACCAGAGAATGCCTGAGCCCGCCCGAGAGTCAAATCCTTTTCGTGGATATGCCTGCGCAAAATGAAGAAGCGGGCCCCAACCCGCGG
>JAEWKG010000042.1 GCA_023386135.1 Pseudomonadota bacterium
CCCTTGCGCTGGCCCAGCGCCTGCGCACGCGCCGCGCGGGCCTGTCGCCGGCGGGCGCTGAAGATTTCTGGCGGAGAGGTCGGGGCCATCGCCTCCCCAACGCACCAAACTTCTCCGCGATGCAAGAGCCGATGCGGTGAGCGTCGTCGCCGCGCTGCGCGATGGCCTCGCGCCGCTGGTCGATCTCGTCTACCCACCGCGCTGTCCGTTGTGCGGCGCGGCGATCGGCGCGCAGACGGGGCTATGTGGCGACTGCTGGGGCGAGCTGCGCATCCCGGGCGAGCCTGCATGCGCGCGCTGCCAGCGGCCGTTCGGCAGCGCGCAGGTCGAGGCTGGCGCCATCTGCGCTCCGTGCCTCGCCAGCCCGCCGCGGCATGACGGGATCGCCGCCGGGACACTCTACGGGGAGGGTTCGCGCAAGCTGGTGCTGGCCTTCAAGCACGGCCGCCGCATCGCGCTCGCGCCGATGCTCGCCCGCCTGATCGCCGCGCGGCTGCCGCAACTGGAGGGCGAGTGGCTGGTCGTGCCGGTGCCCTTGCATCGTTGGCGCCTGTGGTCACGTGGTTACAACCAGGCAGCGTTGCTCGCCCGCGAGATCGCGCGGATGACGGGGAAGCAGTTCCTCGTCGATGCACTGATACGCACCAAGCGCACACCCAAGCTCGGCGGACTCGGACGCAAGGCGCGCGCCCGGATGCTGTCGGGCGCGCTGGTGCTCGATCCCAGGTCGGCTCAGACGGTCCGCGGCGCACAAGTGATCCTGGTCGACGATGTGCTCACCAGCGGTGCCACCAGCGATGCCTGCGCGCGGGCCCTCAAGCGGGCCGGCGCGGCAAAAGTGGTGGTGGCATGCTTCGCCCGCGTGCTCGACGAAGCGGATGGCGAGGTCCCGGAAACCGAAACGCCCGGGGCGTTAACCCCGGGCGCACCGTGACGAAATACGCTGGACCCGCCTCTCGGCAACGACGGCCACCCCCATGGCCGGCTGGATCCGATCCCTCATCGTCTGCCGGCCAAGTGCGCCTGGAAAAGATCCGGCGCGGTTGCCTCGGTCGGCGGTCCCTGAACCTGGCGCTCTGATGGCACCGGCGTTCCGGCTCGCTGCCCTTGCGGACTGCGCACGCGGTGTCTCATCGAAGCCGGATTCATCAAAGCGTCATCTTGGAATGTCGCTGATTTTGGGCGACATCTGTGGTTATGTTGCAACAAGAGTTTGGGGCTACCCAAAGTAAGGTTTCACGATGAGCGACGCCGCCAACGCCCTCTTCGAACCGCGCTTCGACGCGCAAGGCTTGCTGTCGGCAATTGCGGTCGATGCGAAGACCCGCGCGGTGTTGATGGTTGCGTTCATGGACGCGGAAGCGCTGGCGGCGACGCGGTCAACCGGGTTCGCCCACTTCCATTCGCGCTCCCGCGCCCGGCTGTGGAAAAAGGGCGAGACGTCGGGCCATGTGCTAAGGGTCGAACGCATCCTAGTCGATTGCGACCAGGACGCGCTGGTGCTCGAGTGCACGCCGGCCGGCCCTGCCTGCCACACGGGCGCCGACACGTGCTTCTTCCGCGAACTCGACGGTGACGCTCTCCGCCCCGTCAATACTTGACGCATACGTAAACCGCCGAGTATTGACGCCGCATGGCTGAACCTGCGCGCAATGCCGAAGCCGCTCATCAGGGCGCTCACATCGAACGGCCCGACCGGCTCGAACGCGAGCAGTTCTCGATCTCCGACCTGACCGAGGAATTCGGCTGCACCGCCCGCGCCTTGCGCTTCTACGAGGACGAGGGTCTGATCGCCCCGCGCCGCGTGGGCCTCGCGCGGATTTACTCGAAGCGCGACCGCGCGCGGCTCGCGTGGATAATGCGGGCCAAGAACGTCGGTTTCAGCCTCGGCGAAATTCGCGAGATGATCGACCTCTACGATCTCGGCGACGGACGGGTCGAGCAACGCCGCGTAACGATCGAGAAATGCCGCGAGCACATCGAAAAGATGAAAGAACAGCGCGCCGATATCGATTCGGCCATCGCCGAGCTCACCGCTTTTATCGCGCACGTCGAGCAAGTAGGCGAACAGGGCTGAGGCCGACCTTACTCAAGGACTGACAATGCCGACTTATACCGCCCCCACGCGCGACGCGAAGTTCATCCTCAACGAGGTGCTGGACCTCGCGAGCTACGGCAACCTCCCCGGCTTCGAGAGCGCAACACCCGACCTGATCGACACCGTGATCGACGAAAGCGGCAAGTTCGCCGCCGAGGTGCTGCAGCCGTTGAACCAGGTCGGCGACCGCGAGGGCTGCACGCGCAACCCGGATGGCTCGGTGACCACCCCGCCGGGGTTCAAGGCGGCGTTCGATCAGTATGTCGAGGCGGGCTGGAGCACGCTGGCGGCGCCGGCAGAATACGGCGGGCAGGGCATGCCGCACGTGCTCGGCTTCGTGCTGGAGGAATTCGTCTCCAGCGCCAATCACTCGTTCGGGATGTACCCCGGCCTCACCAACGGCGCGGTCAGCGCGATCCTGGTGGTCGGCAGCGACGAGCAGAAGGCGCTCTATGCGCCGAAGATGATCGCCAACCAGTGGCTCGGGACGATGAACCTGACCGAGCCGCAGTGCGGCACCGATCTCGGCCTCATCCGCACCCGCGCCGAGCCGCAGGCCGATGGTAGCTACAAGATCACCGGCACCAAGATCTTCATCTCGGCCGGCGAGCATGACCTGGCGGAGAACATCATCCATCTGGTGCTCGCCAAGACGCCGGGCGCACCCGACAGCAGCAAGGGCATCAGCCTGTTCATCGTGCCCAAATTCCTTGTG
>JAEWKG010000078.1 GCA_023386135.1 Pseudomonadota bacterium
CCCCATGCCTACGGCACAGGGAGGATTTCAGGAAGCGCAACCAATCCCACCCCGGATCAATCCCCCAAAAAATCCTCCCTGTCGCGAAGCGATGGGGAGGGGGACCGCTCGCGCAGCGAGTGGTGGAGGGGCCGCGATCAAGGGTCTATTTTCGAATTCAGTATGTTTAATGCGACCCCTCGTTCACGCAACGTCACGGAAAATGAGAAGCGGTGTAATCGCATGTGCCGCCGCAGGCCTGCCCAACGTCACCCGAACAATCGGCGCTAGCATCTTAGAGACTTGACCGATTACGCTGTGTGTCAGTCCAAAATCGTCATCGTTGAATTGCTGCGACAAGTCCGGTGTAAGGTATTCCGGGTGAGCACTCAAAATGCCTAAGATAGACCACTCTCCGGACATCGTATCACCGTAGGTCAACGTGATATCGCTCGCGGGCGCAACCAGATACTGCTGATCTAACGTGCACCAAACGAGCCCTGCGCTATTTCCAATTTTCGTCAGGAGTCGTGCATGCACAGCGTGAGGCATGATCTGGATCATATCCAGAAATATGTCCTTATTCTCCTGCTCCTCCCGCGCAGCGGCTTTCTGAGCGGCGGTCATATTGCCAATCTTTTGCCCTAGACCCGCGCCACCCTTAATTCTGCGCTGAATGGATGGTGCCTTCCAAGCTTCTTTAAACATTCCTAAATCCTGAATGCTAAGATATCCAGTCACCCGTACAAATTGGCCAATGCTGGCATCGCCAATATCGCGCTGAATCATATTCCGTTCAGTCAGAACATTTAGAAATTGGCGAGCATTTGTCCAAAAGGGATCGTAGACGCGCTCCAGACTTTCTGTGCCTGGCTCGCTCGGGGAAAGCTCAAATTCAACCTTTCCCCCGCCCAGCAGCGGAACCTCTCCGCCGACACCGATCTTTTTGCCTCTCTTGGAATTTCTACTCGCAGTCTCTGCCTTTGTTAGCCCGGTAAGAAGACCGCTGCTATCAAATTGGGAGAGAAAAGAAGCGATTCTGCGACTGTCATGATAAAGAAAATCAGACACAGAAGCGCCTTCAACAGATCGGCTTTGAGATATTGCTAAGTCATCATCTGGCATACTACCTCCCGAATTACCGCTCTACATCTTAGGCGTCCCCGCCTACCGTATCGGCTTTCGACAAAATGAGCCAGAGTTTGGAAAAATCCAAGATTTGAACGGCCCATCTGATCACTTCGAAATGATCTATGGACTGTGTCGCGGCTCAAACCTCAAAATCCCCTTTCCTACATATAACCCATATGGTTCATTCTGTCGGTTTCACCCAACCGAAAGGACGAATCGATGGACGACTCCCCGCACGATCCCACGCATATCCCCGCCCCCGCCAGCTACCATTGGACACCCAAACTCCAGCGCGACTTTCTGGAGGCGTTCGCGACCAACGGGTCGGTGAAGATTTCGGCGGCGAAGGTCGGCATGTCGCCGTCCGCCGTCTATCAGCTCAAGCAGCGGCCCGAGGGCGCGGCGTTCCGGCTCGGCTGCGCCGCGGCGCTGCTGATCGCGCGCGGGCGGCTGGTCGACGAGCTGCTCGACCGCGCGATCTGGGGGCATGACGAGACGACCACCGTGATGCGCGAGGAGGACCGCAGCCTCTACAAGCGCCGCCGCATCGACAGCCGCCTCGGCCTCGCGATGCTCGCGCGGCTCGACAAGATGGTCGAAACCCGCGCGCGCGCCGGCGAGGAGATGCTGGCGCAGATCGTCGCCGGCGACTGGCCGGGCTTCCTGTCGCTGTTCGACGCCGCCGACGCCGCGCGCGATGCCGCACAGGCCTACGACCGGGCCGATGACGGGGCCGATGAAGGGACCGACGACCGGGCGGACGACCGTCCGGCGGGGCTATCCGCCGCGCTCGCGCTGTGGCTCGCGGGCCGCGACAACCGCGCCAATCCGCTCGCCAGCCTGTGGCGCGGCACGGGAATCGCGAATGAAGTTGCGCAGTTTTCCGCCGATTCCGGCGACGCCGATACGCGAGGCGAAGCGCCCGAACCGACCCCGGAGGAAGAGGCCGCCGCGATGACCGTCTGGCACGACGACGAAACCGGCGAGCTGCGGACCAACTTCCCGCCGCCCGACGATTTCGCCGGGATCGAGGAGGGCCGGTTCGGCCATGAGGATTATGAGCGGACGCTCGACCCCGAAGAGGAAAACGCGTGGGAGGCCGCGGTCGCGCAGGCCTATGCCCCGCTGCGCCGCGCCGGCGAAGCTGCCCGCCGCGCCTTCTTCGCCCTCCCCGACCCCGCCAACGACCCGGCGCCGGCGGGCGAGGACGGCGCGCGAAAGCGTGCGGCGGGAGGATAGCGGCTTCGGGGATCGAGAGCGGACCCGCCTCCTCCGTCGTCACCCCCTAACGAGACAAGCGGCTCGTTCGACTTGACCCGGGGTCCAGCGTGCATCCGTGGTTGCCCTCTCTCCGTCATTGCGAGCGGAGCGAAGCAATCTCCAGCCGTCGTCCGGCCCTGTCGATCGCCGGAGATTGCTTCGTCGCTCCGCTCCTCGCAACGACGAAAGGAGGGGGCCGCGAAAGCCCCGATGGGTCAAACCTTGACTTTTCAAGGAAAACTGCCATATTCGAAAAGCTATCGTCGCCTGCGACGGAAAATTCTACGTGCCTACGGCCTGAACTTCCCTTCACATGCTACCAGCTCCGCCGGTGCTTTTGCCGGTGGATTCCCGTTTCTTCGTGAAAGGAAACACCAATGGCCATCGGCACCGTAAAATTCTTCAACACCGACAAGGGTTATGGCTTCATCGAGAATGAAGACGGCTCGGGCGACAGCTTCGTCCACATCACCGCGGTCCAGGCCGCGGGCATGGACACGCTCCACAAGGAGCAGCGCGTCTCGTACGAACTCGAAACCGGCCGCAACGGCAAGGTTTCGGCGGTCAACCTCCAGTCGGCCTGATTATTGGCCAAAGAGGAACTGATGACCTTCGAGGGGCGGATCGACGAGATCCTGCCCGACGGACGCTTCGGCGTCATGCTCGAAAACGGTCATCGCGTCATCGTTTACACGGCTGGCCGGATGCGGCGTTTCCGCATCCGGTCGGTCGTCGGCGATGCCGTCCGCGTCGAAATGACGCCGTACGACCTGACCAAGGGCCGCCTCGTCTACCGCGAACGCGGGGGCGCGCCGGTCACGGCAGGGC
>JAEWKG010000132.1 GCA_023386135.1 Pseudomonadota bacterium
CCTTGGCAGACAGGCCTGCCGAGGGCCCCTATAATCTGGACACGATTACGCCACAATTGAAAAAATCACTCTTCCGTCCGGATCAAGACGGTTTCGCCGAGTAAGGCAAAGAGAAGGAACGGCGCCCATGCCGCGAGCAAGGGCGAATAGCCGCCGAAATTGCCCATCGCCAGCGCGGCGTTGTCGACCACGAAGTAGGCAAATCCCAGCGCCATGCCAATGAGCGCGCGGACGAACACCTGACCGGAGCGGGCGAGGCCGAAGGCTGCAACCGCGCCCAGCAGCGGCATCAGCACCGACGACAGCGGACCCGATAGTTTGTGCCACCACTTGGCCTTGAGCTCCGCGGTGCGGCGGCCGGCTTGCTCGTAGTCGTCGATCGATCGCTTCAATTGCCAGAACGACTGCCCGTCCGCATCGACGCTGCCGAGTGCGATCTGCTCGGGACTGATCTTCTCGGCAACCACGACATTGCCCAGCGCCTGGCTGCGCGCGCCCGCGACATCGAACTGCTGCGCACTCTCCATCCGCCAGCCGGGATTGGC
Organism: Pseudomonadota bacterium; assembly: GCA_023386135.1. GTDB lineage: Bacteria > Pseudomonadota > Alphaproteobacteria > Sphingomonadales > Sphingomonadaceae > Tsuneonella. Next base: position 546 of record JAEWKG010000132.1, read on the forward strand.
ATAGACCGCCCGGGTGCTGCGGACCTGGTCGGCAATGGCCCCGCTCGGCGCGCGGCGGTACCAGGTTACGCCGCTCAATTCCATCGCTGCTCCGCTGCCCGTGACCGTCGCGGCAGAAAGAATGTTGGTGCCGTCGGTGAGGTATACGTTGGTTTTCACCCCCGAGTCGGCGGGAACCTTCTTGTATTCGTTGGCGTCCCACGCCTTGAGGGTCGCGTTGGCGCGGGTGACCACGCGCTCGTTGAACAGGAAGCTGCCAGCGCCGACGATCAGCGCGGTCAACAGCAGCGGCGCTAGGATCTGGTGCGCCGAGAGGCCGGCGGCCTTCATCGACACCACCTCGCTGTTCTGGTTGAGGCCTACCAGTGTGATGATTGTCGCCAGCAGCACCGAATAGGGCAGGAAACGGGCCACCAGTTGCGGCGCGCGCAGGGTGGCGTAGGTCCAGATTTCCGCCTGGCCGTTGCCCGGCACCGCGAGGATCTTCCCCGTGCTGGAGAGCAGGTCCATCATCAAGAGGACCAGCACCAGCATCACCAGCACCGCGAGGATGCGCACCACGAACAGCTTCGCAAGGTACAGCGTCAGCGTGCGCGAGGGGAAGAAATCGAGCTGCATGGCTTATTCGGCGGGCTCCGGCTCAAGTGCGGGGAGGCGCTGGCGGCGCTTCAACAGCGCGCGCCCCCGCTTTCCGAGCTTGGCGAACCACGTCTCGAGCGCGCCGATCGCCTGGCCTCCGGGCACGTACGCGACGCGCCAGTACATCCACAGGATCAGCGCCGCGAACAGCGCGAACGGCACCCACAGCGCGAGCGTCGGATCGAACCGGCCGAGGGTCGCGACATCCTCCGCGTACTGGTTGATCTTGTGATAGGCGACCACCATCACGATCGACACGAACACGCCCAGTGCGCTGGTCGATCGCTTGGGCGGGATGGCGAGCGCGACGCCGAGCAGAGGCATCAGCAGCATCATGATCACCTCGACCAGGCGGAAGTTGAAGCTCGCCTGGCTTCCGTCGCGCTGCGCCTCGGTCGTCTGCCGCTCGCCCCAGCCGATGCGAAGCAATTCGGGCAGGATGTACTCGCGCTCGGCATCGCCGCGATTGCGGAACTTCGCCACGGTGGGAAGGTCGATCGGCAGGTCGTGGCGGGTGAAGCTCAGCACCCGCGGGCTCGACTTGCCGCCCATGTCCTGCACGATCACCCCGTCGGTGAGATGCAGGATGATGGTATCGGGATTGTCGCTGGTGGCGAGGAAGGTGCCTTCGTTGGCCGAGATCGACAGGACCTGCCCCTTCTCGTTGGCGACGCGTGCGAAGATGCCGATCAGACGGCGCCCTTCATCCTCGCTGCGCTCGATGCGTAGAGCCATGCGATCCTTGAGGGTGGTGAACTCACCGACCTTGATCGACGCCCCGAGCGCGCCGGAGCGCAGCTCGTAGTCGAGCCGCTCGTACCAATATCGGCTGACCGGCTGGATGTAGAACACCAGCGCGATGTTGGCGGCGATCAGCACCGCGGCGATCGCGTACGGCACCCGCAGCAGCCGCGTGTAGCCAAGGCCCACCGCGCGCATGATGTCGAGCTCGCTCGAGGTGGCGAGCTTGCGGAAGGCGAACAGCACGCCGAGCAGCAGCCCCAAAGGGATCGCCAGCGAGGCGTATTCCGGCATCATCGTCGCCAGCATCTTGAACACAACGCCGATCGGCCCGCCCTGGACCGCGACGAAGTCGAGCAGCCGCAGCATCTTGTCGAGCACCAGCAGCGACGCCGCGAGCGCGAACACGCCCAGCATCGGCACCACGGTCAGGCGCAGGATGTAGCGGTCGATTGCGGGCAGGAACTTGAACAAGGGCGCGGGCTAACGTCTCTGGCTGTCAGGCGCGCCTTAACGGCAATCCTGCCGCCGGTCATGCCCCTATGAAGTAAGCATCAACGCGCCTGCGCCGCGCGCGGTTTCAAGCTTTCTCCAGCGTGCACTGGAGCGGGTGCTGGTTTTGCCGGGCGAAGTCCATCACCTGGTTCACCTTGGTCTCTGCGACTTCGTAGGGAAACACGCCGCATACGCCGACGCCGCGCTGGTGGACGTGGAGCATCACGCGGGTCGCTTCCTCCATGTCCATGCGGAAGAAGCGCTTGAGCACGATCACCACGAATTCCATCGGGGTGTAGTCGTCGTTGAGCATCAGCACCTTGTACTGGCTCGGCTTCTTGGGCTTGGCGCGGGTCTTGGTGGCGACCCCGACCTGGTCCTGCCCATCGACGTCCGCATCGCGCCCAGCTGAGCGGGCGGCGAGGTGGCTGGCGGCAAGGAAGTCGGTCATCGGGGTCGCAATATCGTATGCAAAGGCCGGGCCGCAAGATGGCGGGGACGAGTTAAGGGCGCGCAAACGAGAACGGGCCGGACGGCTTGCACCGTCCGGCCC
>JAEWKG010000318.1 GCA_023386135.1 Pseudomonadota bacterium
GGCGTGGCCTACGACCCGCGCGGCAACGTCGCCGCCGACACCGAGAGCTACGCGACCAGCGAGGCGAACGTGTTCGCCTGCGGCGACATGCGCCGTGGGCAGAGCCTGATCGTCTGGGCGATCCGCGAAGGCCGCCAGGCCGCCCGCGCGGTCGACGAAGCGCTGATGGGGTTCACCGAGCTGCCGCGCTGAGGCTTGCCACGCAGGCGCGATTGCCGTCAGGTAAGCGGCAAGAGGAGACCCGCATGGCATTCCAACCCTTCGACCTCACCGGCAAGGTCGCGCTCGTTACCGGTGGCAACTCGGGCATCGGGCTCGGCATGGCGGAAGGTCTCGCCGCCGCCGGCGCCTCGGTCGCGATCTGGGGCCGCAATACCGCGAAGAACGCCTCCGCGCGCGAGGCCCTGCTCAAGCACGGGGGCGCGGTCGAGGCGCTGGAGGTCGATGTCGCGGACGAGCAGGCGGTGATCGATGCGACCGCCGAAACGCTGCGCCGGCTCGGCCGGATCGACACCTGCATCGCCAACGCCGGGGTCGGCGGCGGCGCACCGCTGACCGAGCAGACGACCGAGGCGTGGCGCCGCGTGACCACGGTCAACCTCGACGCCGTGTTCTGGACCTTCCGCGAGGCGACCAGGCACATGGTCGCCCGCGCCGAAGCCGGCGATCCGGGCGGCTCGCTGCTGGTGACCAGCTCCACCTCCGCCATCCACGGCGCGCCGCGCAACCAGGCCTACGCCGCGACCAAGGCGGGCGTGCTGGCGATGGTCCGCGCCACCGCGGTCGAGCTCGCCCGCTATGGCATCCGGGCGAACGCCGTGCTGCCAGGCTGGATCGCCACCGAGATGACCGAGCGGCTGCAAGGCTGGGACAAGTTTACGGAGAAGGCGATCGGCCGTGTGCCGATGCGCCGGTGGGGCGAAGGCGAGGATTTCGCCGGCATCGCGGTCTACTTCGCGTCCGACGCCAGCCGCTTCCACACCGGCGATTCGGTGGTGATCGACGGCGGCTACACGATTTACTGAGGCGTCAGCCCGCCGCCAACGCCGCCGCTTCCGCCGCGCAATTCGCCGGTGCTGCCGCGCCCGTCAGCGTCTTGGCCTCGGCCTGTGCCTTGGCGAGGTCCTCGCGGAAAGTCGGGTCGGACTGCAACCGCGCGAACGTTGCGGCGGCGAACACGCGGCCGGCTTCGATGTCGCTTTCCCAGTGGACGTTGCACACCCGCCGGCTCTCGCCGAATTCGATGCCGCGGCGGGTCAGGGCGGCGGCATGGTCCGGGAACACCGCCGCCAGCAGCAGGCCGGAGCCATAGCCGATCGCGCTGTGGCCAGAGGGGTACGAACCGTTGTGCCGCAGCGCTTCCTCGTCGTCGGGCGTGCAGGTCGGCTTGGCGTTGACCGTGAACGGTCGCGCACGATTGTAGAGCTTCTTCACCCCGCTGGTGGAAGTGCCGAAGTCCGCGTCGGCGCGGCGCAGCAGGTGCATGATCGCGGGCGTGGTCGCGTCTGAGATGGTCACCCCGGTGGTGCAGGAGAACGCGCCCGGCACGCCGCCCGGACCGAGGTCCGCGTCGCGCGCGGCAAGCTTGAATCGTTCCGATCCGTAGAGCGCGACGCCGGCGGCGCTCAGCCGCTCGTCGCGGCTCATCGCGTCGGTTCCGGCGGCGGGCGGCGCGCCCACCAGCGTCTCACCGGCGGGCAGCGAGCCGGGGAAATAGGCCGGGCCCATGTCGAACAGCACGCGCTGGCCTTGCGGCATCGGCGCGGCGACCGGCGTGCTGACGCTATCGGGGGCTGCCACGGCAGCGGTGCAGCCGGCGATCAACAGGGTAAGCGAGGCGACGACGGTGCGGTTCATGCGAAGGTGCTCCCCAAGGACGATGCGTGCCTGCTACCGCTCACCCGGGTGCGCCGAAAGGATTTTCCTACAGACGGCCGTTCGTGCTGGATCGGCGGCATGGAACTGCGCGTCACCTTCGCCACACTCGGGTGTGGACTTCGCGATTCGCGAAAGTCACACCATGCGCTTCGGATCGACTCGGAACATACTGAAACTAAAGCGGGTTTAGCCGAAGGTCACAGAGTTTCGCGGCCCGTTCAGCGTGACAGGTTCCACTCGATCCGGCCCCGCCCATGAGCCTCCAGAAACGCATTTGCCCGGCTGAACGGTTGCGAACCGAAGAACCCGCGATAGGCCGAGAGCGGGCTCGGGTGCGGGCTGCGGATGATCAGGTGACGGCCCTCGTCCTGCAGCGCGGGGATGCGCGCCGCCTTCGCCTGCGCATGACTGCCCCACAGGATGAACACCGAGGGCTCGGCCCGCCCCGCCACCGCCGCGACGCAGGCGTCGGTCACTGCTTCCCACCCGCGCCCGGCGTGGCTGCCCGCCTTGCCGTGCTCGACCGTCAGGCTGTTGTTGAGCAACAGCACGCCCTGCCGCGCCCAGCCCGACAGATCGCCATGCGCGGGCGGTGCGAGGCCGAGGTCGCTCGCCAGCTCCTTGTAGATGTTGGCGAGGCTGGGCGGCACCGCCTCGCCCTCCGGCACCGCGAAGCACAGGCCCATCGCCTGCCCGGGTCCGTGGTACGGGTCCTGCCCCAAAATGACCACTCGCACGCGGTCGAGCGGGGTCAGCTCCAGCGCCTTCAGCCGGCAGCCGCGCGGCGGGTACACGGTCTTGCCCGCGGCCTCCTCCGCGCTCAGCCAGCCGCCCAGCCGCCGTGCCTCAGGCGCGGCGAGGACCGGCTCCAGCACCGGCCGCCAGCTCTCGGGGATCGCCTCGCTGTCCATCGCCCCCGGCTACGCCGCCCGGCGCGCGCCCGCCAGCGCCCCTTTCCCTCTATCCACGATACGCCTAAGGCGCGGAACCAATGACCGTTCATTTCCACGAAGAAGACCTGCCCGCCGGGCTCGAGTTCGCCGACGGCCCGATCGCCATCGACACCGAGACGATGGGTCTCGTCACTCACCGCGACCGGCTGTGCGTGGTGCAGTTGTCGGACGGGCACGGGGACGAGCACCTGGTGCGCTTCAACCCCGGCAGCAAATACGATGCGCCGAACCTCAAGGCGTTGCTGGGCGATCCGAACCGGCTGAAGCTCTACCACTACGCCCGCTTCGATCTTGCCGCGATCTACTTCTACCTCGGCGTGATGGCGGCGCCGGTGTTCTGCACCAAGATCGCCAGCAAGCTGACCCGGACCTACACCGACCGCCACGGCCTCAAGAACCTGATCTCCGAACTGCTGGCCGCCGACATCTCCAAGGCGCAGCAGCTCTCCGACTGGGGCGGCCCCGATCTCAACGAGGCGCAGCGCGAGTATGCCGCCTCCGACGTGCGCTTCCTCCACCGCCTGCGCGAAGTGCTGATGGTGCGGCTCGAGCGCGAGCAGCGCACCGATATCGCGCACGCGTGCTTCGATTTCCTCCCCACCCGCGCACGACTCGACCTCGCGGGGTGGGAGGACCGCGACATATTCAGCCACGATTGAGGCGCCCGCGCGTTAGACTGTCATGGTGATCAAGCGCCGCATCGAGACCCAGGAGGCCAAAGCGCTGCGCAGCAAGCGGCAGCACTTCGCCGCGCCCGGCGGATCGCACGACAAGCTGGTCTCGCTCCTCGCCAAGGTGCTGCCGATGGGCGTCGGCGTGGTCGCGGCGCTGATGATCGTCTCGCCGCTCAGCCCGCGCGGCGAGGTCAGCTTCCTGCTCGACCGGACCAAGGTGGCGGTGATCGCCGAGCGGCTGCGGGTCGACAACGCGATGTACCGCGGCAGCGACGCGCAAGGGCGCCCCTTCTCGCTCACCGCGGGCGAGGCGATCCAGAAGTCGGGCCGCGAAGGCATCGTGCGGATGAGCGATCTCGTCGCGCGCATCCTGTTGCAGGACGGCCCCGCCAGCGTCAGCGCGCCGGCGGGCCAGTACGACATCCGCGACGAGGTGATGAACGTGCCCGATGGGGTCAAGGTAACGGCGGCCGACGGCTACCGCATGACCGCGAGCGGCGTCAGCGTCGACCTGCCCGAAAAGAAGCTGGTCGGCAGCGGCGGCGTGTCCGGGGCGATCCCTGCGGGCACCTTCTCCGCCAATTCGCTCCACGCCGATCTCAACGCGCGCACCATCTCGCTGGACGGCAACGCGCGCCTCCACATGATCCCCGGCAAGCTGAGGATGCCCTGATGAACTATTCGCCCAATCGTCATTTGAACGTCGCCGCCCGCTGGGGCATCGGCGCCTTCACCGTGACGCTGCTGGCCATGGCGGGCATCCAGGCCGGCGCGCAGGCGATCGCCGGGCACAACTCGAACGCGCCGGTCAACTACGCGGCGGATCGCATCGAGTTGCAGGACCGGCAGAACCGTGTCGTCCTGTCGGGCAACGTCGATATCGACCAGGCCGGCCTGCGCATCCGCGCGGCCCGCACGCAGGTCAACTACACCGACGCCGACAGTCTCAAGATCCAGCGCATCCTCGCTACCGGCGGTGTCACCGTCACCCGCGGTACCGAGCGCGCGGCGGGCGATGTCGCGGTGTACGATTTCAACCGCCGGGTGATCACAATGGCAGGGAACGTACACCTCAATCGCGGCACCGACACCTTGAACGGCGGCCGGCTGGTGATCGACCTCAAGAGCGGCGTGTCGAGCGTCGACGGGCGCGCCAACGGCTCCTCGTCGGTCACCGGCAATGTCAGCAGCGGCGGCAGCGGGCGGGTCAGCGGCACCTTCAACGTGCCGAAGAATCAGTAGAGCCTAGAACGCCTGGCGGTGCACCAGCACGCCGAGCGTCTTGAGCACGATCAGCGCATCGCCCCACGGGCTCCAGGTGCGGATGTATTCGAGGTCGGCGTCGAGCCGGTTCTGCAGGTCCGCCTCTTCCTCGGTCGCCCCCCGAAAGCCGCGGATCTGGGCGAGCCCGGTGAGCCCTGGCTTGAGCGAGTGGCGGTTCCAGTAGGTCGCGTCGATGCGCCAGAACAGCTTGTCGCCCGCCTGGCTCCCCACCGCGTGCGGGCGCGGGCCGACCAGGCTCATCTCGCCGCGCAGCACGTTGAGGAGCTGCGGCAGCTCGTCGATGCTGGTGCGGCGGATGAAGCGGCCGATCGGGGTTACACGGTCATCGTCGCGCGCCGCCGAGCGGTTGCCGTCGCGATCGGTGCGCTCGACCCGCATCGAGCGGAACTTGTACATCCCGAAGAACCGGTTGCCGCGCCCCAGCCGGCGCTGGACGAAGAACACCGGCCC
>JAEWKG010000225.1 GCA_023386135.1 Pseudomonadota bacterium
CCCCTCTCCCAACCCTCTCCCTCAAGGGGAGAGGGCTTAGGGGCGAATAACTTTGCCTCAAGATTCGGCAGCAGTCGCACGTCACGTCGCGATCATCATGGACGGCAACGGTCGCTGGGCGAAGGCCCGGCACCTGCCGCGCGTGGTCGGGCACCAGCGCGGGGTCGAAGCGGTGCGCAAGCTGGTGCGCGCGCTCAAGGACATGCCGCTCGAGTGCCTGACCCTTTACGCGTTCAGCTCGGAAAACTGGAAGCGGCCCGAGGATGAGGTCGACGACCTCATGAACATGATGCGCAAGTTCATCAAAACGGACTTGCCCGAATTCATCGCCAACGATGTCAGGCTGCACATTCTCGGCGACTGGCGCGGCCTCGCGCCGGATATCGTCGCGTTGCTCGAAGACGCGCTGGCGCAGACCGCGCATGGCAAACGCACGCTGGCGGTGGCGCTCAACTACGGCTCGCAGCACGAAATTGCGCGGGCGGCCACGAAGGCTGCGGCGGAAGGCGCTATCACCGCGGAAAGCATTGAGCGGAATCTCGACACAGCGACCCTGCCGCCGCTCGACCTGCTTATTCGTACCAGCGGCGAGGTGCGGCTGTCGAACTTTCTGCTGTGGCAGTGCGCCTATGCGGAGATGATTTTCACCGACGTGCTGTGGCCGGATTTCACCCCTAAGCATTTGACCGATGCGCTTGAGGAATTTGCGCGCCGGGAGAGACGCTATGGCGGACGTTGAGATGGCAAAGCCCGCCGCGCCGGTGAAGCGCAGCGACCTGCCGGTGCGGCTCGCCTCGGCGGTGATCATGCTCGCGGTGGCGATCGCGGCGCTGATCGTCGGCGGGCGGCTGTTCGACAGCGTCGTGCTGCTGGTCGCGCTGGTGGCGTTCGTCGAGTTCGTGCTGCTGGTGATCAAGGCAACCGCCAACATCCCCTTCCGCTTCGCCGCGATCATTGTGGGCGCGTTGTACTTCGCGGCTGCCGGCGGGGTGCTGGCGGGGGCGGGCGACTTCCTCATCGTCCTGATCCTGGGCGTGACGATCTTCACCGACACCTTCGCCTATTTCACCGGGCGGACGATCGGCGGGCCGAAGGTTGCGCCGGCCATCAGTCCCAAAAAGACCTGGGCGGGTCTCATCGGCGGCATGATCGGTGCGGCGCTGTGGCTGGTGCTGTGGGTGGTCGCGATCGACGGCGGCATCGTTGGGCCGCGGTTCGAGCTGGGTCTGGCGCTGAACGGAGACAACCTCGGCACCGCGGCGCTGATCGGCGCGGGCCTCGCGCTGCTTGCGCAGGCGGGCGACTTCTTCGAAAGCTGGCTCAAGCGGCGGGCGGGGGTGAAGGACTCCTCGAAGCTCATACCCGGTCACGGCGGGGTGTTCGACCGCATCGACGGCATGGTGCCGGTGGCGATCGCGGTTGGCGCGTTGGGTTGGATCCTCGCGGGCTGATGCGCACGATCTCGATCCTCGGTGCGACGGGGTCGGTGGGCGCATCGACGCTCGATCTCGTGCGGCGCAACCGCGACGCATGGCGCGTGGTGGCGCTGACCGCCAACTGCAACGCGGAGGAACTCGCCGCGCTCGCCAGGGAATTCGGCGCCGAGATCGCGGTGGTCGCAGACGAAGGCTGCCTTCCCGACTTGCGCGCCGCGCTGGGCGACCGTGGAATCGAGGCGGCTGGTGGTACGGCGGCCCTGTGCGAGGCGGCGGCGCGCGGCGCGGACCTCACGGTCGCGGCGATCGTCGGATGCGCGGGGCTTGGCCCGACGATGGCGGCGATCGAGCAGGGCGGCACGATCGCACTCGCTAACAAGGAAGCGCTGGTCTCGGCCGGCGCGGTGATGACGGCGGCGGTCGCGAGATCCGGCGCTACACTGCTGCCCGTCGATAGCGAGCACAACGCGATCTTCCAGTGCCTCGCCGGCAACCGGATCGAGGACGTGCGGCGGATTACCCTCACCGCCAGCGGCGGACCGTTGCGCACCTGGAGCCAGGCGCAGCTCGAAGCGGCGACCCCGGCGCAGGCGATTGCGCATCCCAACTGGGATATGGGTGCCAAGATCAGCGTCGATTCGGCGACGATGATGAACAAGGGGCTCGAGTTCATCGAGGCCTATCACCTGTTCCCGGTCGGGCTGGAGCGGATTGGCATCGTCGTCCACCCGCAGAGCGTGATCCACTCGATGGTCGAGTATCGCGACGGCTCGACGCTCGCCCAACTAGGCCCGAGCGATATGCGGGTGCCGATCGCGAGCTGTCTCGCGTACCCTGCGCGGATGGAGACCCCGATGGGGCCGCTCGACCTGGCCGCACTCGGCACCCTGACGTTCGAGGCGCCCGACGAGGCGCGCTTTCCCGCCACCAAGCTTGCGCGCGAAGCCGCGCAGGCGGGCGGGGCCGCCCCCGCGGTGCTCAACGCGGCGAACGAGACGGCGGTGGCTGCATTCCTCGCCGGCAAGATTGGGTTCACCCGGATCGCGTTAACCGTCGAGCGAACCTTGTCGCGCACACTGCCTCCGCCGCCGACCGACCTCGACGCTGTGCTCAACGTCGACCGCGAGGCGCGGGTGCGCGCGACCGAACTGCTGGAGCTTGCCTGAGTTGATCGATAGCCCGCCCTTCTGGCTCTACATCGTCGGCTTCCTGCTGCTGCTGGGGCCGCTGGTGACCGTGCACGAGTTCGGCCACTACCTGATGGGCCGGCTGTTCGGGGTGAAGGTCGAGGCGTTCTCGGTCGGCTTCGGAAAGGAGCTGACGGGCTTCACCGACCGGCGCGGTACGCGCTGGAAGCTCTCCGCGCTCCCGCTCGGGGGCTACTGCCAGTTCAAGGGCGATATGAACCCGGCAAGCATTCCCGATGCTGAGGCGATCGCGGCGATGAGCGCGGAGGAACGCGACGGCAGCTTCCACCACGCCCCGCTGTGGCAGCGTGCGCTGATCGTGTTCGCGGGCCCCCTCACCAATATCGTCGTCGCGCTGGCGATCTTCTCGGCGTTCTTCATGGCCTACGGTCATCCGGTCGAGCAGGATCCGGCGCAAACCAGCGTGATCGAGGCAGTGCAGCCCGGCTCCGCTGCCGACAAGGCCGGGCTGAAAGCCGGCGACCGGATTCTCGCCATCGATGGCGAGCCGATCGCGGGCTTCGAGGACGTGACCGACCGCGTGCTTATGCACCCCGGCGAGCGGATCGTCATCACCGCTGACCGCGCGGGAGAGCGGCTGAGCGTTCCCGTCACCATCGGCAGCGCGGTGGAGAGCGACCGCTTCGGCAACCAGTCACACATCGGCCGGCTGGGCGTGCAGTCCGCGCCGTTCAAGCTCGAGCGGGTCGGTCCGGGCGAGGCGGTCCGCCTCGCGGTCTCGGAGAGCGCTGGAATGGTGCGCACGATGGTGGTCGGAATCGGCCAGATCGTCAGCGGCCAGCGCTCGGTCAAGGAACTCGGCGGCCCGATCAAGATCGCCAAGTTCTCGGGCGAGCAATTGAGCCTCGGCCCCCAGGCCTTCGCGTGGTTCGCCGCGCTCATCTCGCTTAATTTGGCATTCATCAACCTGTTGCCAATTCCCGCCCTCGACGGTGGGCATCTGGCTTTCTACGCGGCCGAAGCGGTCCGCCGGAAGCCGGTCGGCGCACGCGGTCAGGAAATGGCGTTCCGCGCCGGCGTGGCGATGATCCTCGCGCTGATGCTGTTCGTCACGGTGAACGACCTCATGTCGCTGCCGCTGTTCGGGCGGTAGCTTCGGGAGGAGTTCGGGGGATCGTTTCGCGGAGCATTAAGGGCTTCCGCCGCTTGATTGGGGACCGGCTATCGGGCAAGGGCGCAGCCACGCGGCGCCCCGCCTGACGAGACGGCGGGCGGCGGGCGCATCACTTGCGCGGTTTGGACATTACGGACGGGAGTCCCACCTCAATGAATGCATGCGATAACGCCGGTTCGCGCACCCGGCCGGGGAAGACCAGACTGGCCCTCACCCTGCTGTGCGGTACCGTGCTCGGCGGCATGCCGGCGGCGGCTTTCGCCCAAGACGCGGCGGCCACCGCGGCACCCG
>JAEWKG010000236.1 GCA_023386135.1 Pseudomonadota bacterium
CCACTTGCTGCCGCGATGGATCAGCCACATCGGCACCAGGCCGAGCAGGAAGGCGACCACCACCAGGGCCGGTACCTTGGTTTCGAGCACCAGGTTGTACCAGATCTGCACCTCGACCGGACGCCAGTTGAAATAGCTGAACGCCAGCAGGAGCATCAGCAACACGACCCAGACGATGGTGCGGACGATCTGCATCGGTCTCTCCTGTTACCCGCTTGCGAGCCTAGGGGCGAAGCGCGGCGATGAAAAGGGCGCGGTCTAGCTGCCGAACACCCGCGCGAAAATCGTGTCGACTTGAGCAAAGTGATAATCGAGATCGAACTTGTCCTCGATCTCGGCGGGCGAGAGCGCGGCAGTGACTTCGGAATCGGCCTTGAGCAGGTCGAGCAGCGACAGCGCGCCGTCCGATTCCCACACCTTCATCGCGTTGCGCTGCACCAGTCGATAGGCGTCCTCGCGGCTCACACCGGCCTGGGTCAACGCCAGCAGCACCCGCTGGGAGTGAACCAGGCCGCCCATCCGGTCGAGGTTCTTCTGCATCCGCTCCGGATAGACGAGCAGCTTGTCGATCACCCCGGTCAACCGCGCGAGGGCGAAGTCGAGGGTGATCGTCGCGTCGGGCCCGATGAAGCGCTCGACCGAGGAGTGGCTGATGTCGCGCTCGTGCCACAACGCGACGTTCTCCATCGCCGGGACCACCGCGCTGCGCACCATGCGGGCAAGGCCGGTCAGGTTCTCGGTCAGCACCGGGTTACGCTTGTGCGGCATCGCCGAGCTGCCCTTCTGCCCAGGAGAGAAGTACTCTTCCGCCTCGAGCACCTCGGTCCGTTGCAGGTGGCGCACCTCGATCGCGAGGCGCTCGATCGAGCTGGCGATTACCCCGAGCACCGCGAAGAACATCGCGTGCCGGTCGCGCGGGATGACCTGGGTGCTGATCGGTTCAATCGCGAGACCGAGCTTGTCCGCGACGTGCGCCTCGACCGCCGGATCGACGTTGGCGAAGGTGCCCACAGCGCCGCTGATCGCCGCCGTGGCGATCTCGGCGCGCGCGGCCACCAGCCGCTCGCGGCAGCGCGCGAATTCGGCGTAGGCCTGCGCCAGCTTGAGGCCGAAGGTCACCGGCTCCGCATGGATGCCATGGCTGCGGCCGATAGTCGGCGTGTACTTGTGCTCCTCCGCCCGCCGCTTGAGCGCAGCGAGCAGCTGGTCGAGGTCTTCGAGCAGGATGTCGCTGGCCCGGGCGAGCTGGACCGACAGAGTGGTGTCGAGCACATCCGAGCTGGTCATGCCCTGGTGCATGAAGCGGGCCTCGTCGCCCACTTGCTCGGCGACCCAGGTGAGGAAGGCGATCACATCGTGCTTGGTGACCGCTTCGATCGCGTCAATCGCGGCAACGTCGATCGCGGGGTTGGTCGCCCACCACGCCCACAGCGCCTTGGCCGCGCTTTCGGGCACCACGCCTAGCTCGCCCAGCTTCTCGGTCGCGTGCGCTTCTATCTCGAACCAGATGCGATAGCGCGCCTCCGGCTCCCAGATCGCGGTCATCGCGGGGCGGGCATAACGGGGGACCATTGTTCGACTCCGGTGGACGGCTGCGAGTGAGCGGCTAGGGTGGCGGGCCACTGTTGGCAACCCGAACGAGATCGATGATGCCCGACGATGCTTCCGCCGAGATCGACGCCAAGATTGCCGGGCTGGCCGACTGGCGCGGCAAAACGCTCGCCGCCGCCCGTGCCGCGATCCGCGCGGCCGATCCCGGCATCGAAGAGACGGTGAAGTGGCGCAAGCCGAGCAATCCCTCCGGCGTGCCGGTGTGGGAGAAGGACGGAATCCTCTGCACCGGGGAGTTCTACAAGGACAAGGTCAAGCTGACTTTCGCGAAAGGCGCATCGCTCGCCGATCCGAAGGGCCTGTTCAACGCCAGCCTCGACGCCGGCACCCGCCGTGCGATCGACTTTCGCGAAGGCGACGCGGTCGATGCTGCGGGCCTCACCGCACTGGTGCGCGAGGCGGTCGCGGCGAACGGTTAGTCGGCCGGCGATTATCAATCCGGCAACGGTCTAATCCTATTGCAACCGCTTCGGGCGAGTTTAGAGTAACGCCCTGATTTACCGGGGGGCATTATCTTGAAACGGGTCGGTTTGGGTGGAGCGCTGATTGCGCTGTGCATTTCGGCGTCGGCAATCGCCGGGGACAAGGTGCTGGAAGGCAAGGCGCCGGCCTGGGTGCAGGAAGCCTCGCTGGCGGAGCGCCCGAGTGCCAAGGGCCCGGCCGAGCTCATCTCCGATTCCCAGTACCGCCTCGAAGGCGGCACGGTCGTCTCGTACTTCGACAGCGCGGTGCGGATCGACAACGCCGACTCGCTGATGGAGCAGAACACCGTCAGCCTGAGCTGGGCACCCGACAAGGGCGACCTGACGGTCCACCGGCTGGAGATCCTGCGCGACGGCAAGGCGATCGACCTGCTCGCCAACGGAGCGAAGTTCGACGTGATCCGGCGTGAGCAGGGGCTGGAGCAGCGCCTGCTCGACGGCGAGCTGACCGCGACCCTGTCGATCCCCGGCCTGCGCGTCGGCGATGTGCTGCGCACGACCTATTCCACCACCACCCGCGACCAGGCGCTGGGCGACCGGATGCAGGTGCTGCAAGGGCTCGGCAGCGCGCCATGGCGCGTCGGCTTCGGGCGCGTGCTGGTGAGCTGGCCGCAAGACGCGCAGATGGCGTGGAAGGCGGAGGACGCGGTGGCGCTTGCCGCCCCGGTCGAGCGCGACGGCTACAAGTACCTGTCGGTCAACCTGCCGCTGCCCGAAGGCAAGGACATGCCGTCGGATGCGCCGTCGCGGTTCCAGCGAGCCAATGTCCTGCGGGTCGGCAATTTCACCAACTGGACCGACCTTTCGCGCGTGATGGCGCCGCACTTCGTCAGGGCTTCGACCGTCGCGGACGACAGCGAGGTGGCGAAGCAGGCCGCGGCGATCATGCAGCAGAGCGCCGATCCGCTCGAGCGCGCGCAGATCGCGACGCGGCTGGTGCAGGACAAGGTCAGCTACCTGCTCAACGGCCTCGACGGCGGGAACTACATCCCGCAGGCGGCGGACTTCACCTGGGACAAGCGCTTCGGCGACTGCAAGGCGAAGACGGTGCTGCTGCTCGCGCTGCTCAAGCGGATGGGCATCGACGCCGAGCCTGCCCTTGTCGCGAGCTCGGGCGGCGACGCCTTGCCCGAACTGCTCGCGATTCCCGGCGACTTCGACCACGTGATCACCCACGCCGTTATCGGGGGCAAAGACTACTGGCTCGACGGCACCAGCATCGGCAGCCGCGCCTACAACTTCGCCGATATACCGGCGTTCTCCTACGCCTTGCCGCTGCGGGCCGAAGGCGCGGACCTGATGCCGATGGTCCAGCGCGACAAGGCGTACCCCGACATGAAGATCACCGGGGTGGTGGACGAGACTGCGGGCATCGACTTTCCGTCGATCTTCGAGATGACGATGGAGGTGTCGGGTCCCGCCGGCGCGCGTGCGGAAGCGCTGGTGGACGCGGCCGATCCAGAGATGCTGCGCAAGATGGCCAGCCGTTACGGAGAATCCGGCGCCGGCGACGGCGGCGTGCTCAGCTCGTTCACGATTTCGTACGACAAGGAAGCCGCGATCGCGCGGATCAAGATGAAGGGCATCGCGCCCTCGGGCTTCGAGTGGAAGGACGGCAAGATGGCCGTCACCGACGACAAGCTGACGCAAGGCATCGACTTCAATCCCGACCGCGCCAAGCGCGACTGGCGCGCGATCCCGGTGGTCACCCGCGGGCCCGCGCTGGCTTCGACCGACCTCACCGTTCATCTGCCGCAGAATGGCAACGGGTTCGCGATCGCCGGCCCGAAGAGCCTCGACGATCGATACGCCAACACCCGGATCGTCTCCAACACGGTGCTCGACGGCGGGACGCTGCACCTGGTCTCACAGATCTGGCAAGGCGCGGGCGAGGTGGCGCCGGACGCGATCGCCGGGGCGAAGCGCGACGCACTGCGGATCGCCGCGGCGCTGCCCAAGCTCACCGCTCCGTCGCAAGTGACCTGGCGCTGGGATCTCGATGACAAGCAGCGGCTGGCCAAGGCACGCCCCATCCTTGCCGCCTATGACGAGGCGATCCAGTTTGCCGCGAAGGACGATTATACCGCGCTCACCAGCAAGGCCGATTTCCTCGCTTCGATCTATCGCTACGACGACGCGCTGAAACTCTACGACGAGCTCATCGACAAGACGCCCGCCGCGTGGACCTACATCGCGCGCGCCAACGTTCTCGAGTTGCTTGGACGCAGGTCCGACGCCATCGCGGACTTGCGCGAGTCCTACGATCTCGATCCATCGAACGACACCGCTTATGCGCTGGCCGAGCAGCTGGCCTATGCCGGGAGCGCCGACGAAGCGCTGAAGCTCCTCGAAGACCTGCCGGTCGATGAGGATGACGACGGCAGCTATGCCAGCAGCTGGGCGACGGTCAGCGGATTGAAGGGCGATACCGGTAGCGCGCTCAGCCGCTTGACGGCGGCAGTGGCCGACAAGCCCGAGGATTCGACCATGCTCAATTACGAGTGCTGGTTCCGCGGACTGTTCAACGCCGAGGTCGACAAGGCGCTGCCGGGCTGTACCCGCGCGATCGAGCGGGCGGACAGTCCTGCCGCCGCCATCGACAGCCGGGCGCTCATCCAGTTCCGCCTGGGCAACTACGACGCCGCGCTGGAAGACTATAACTCGGTGCTCAAGCTGTCGCCCGACCTGGCGAGCTCGCGCTATATGCGAGGGGTCGTCCGGCTGCAGATGGGGGATGCAGCGGGTGCGGCGGACGTCGCCACCGCCGTGATGATGGAGCCCAGCGTCCGCGACTTCTACAAGCGCTACGGCATCGTCCCGAAGACCTGATCGGGCTGGTTGAGCGCGGCCGCGATGCGCTCGACCACCAGCCGTGCGGCGAACGGCGTCAGGTGGCTACCGTCGCTGTAATAGAGGCGGTCGCCTGCGAGGATACGGCAACGGCCGCCCGGGCATAGCGGAGCAGCGGCATCGACATAGCTCACGCCGGGTGTCTCCGCGGCAAACGCGCGTAACGTCTGGTTGGCGGAACGGCCCTCGGCAAGGCTCGCGGGGTAGCTCGTGGGGCAAGTCACATCGCGGAAGGCGCGGCAGCGCAGCAGCCCGCCGTCCAACTGGTGCCCGGCCGCCCACGCGGTGGGCTCGTTGCCTACGAGGACCAGCCGCGTTTCTGCCGGTAGAGCGGCGCGAACCTTGGCGAGTTCGGTGCGCAGCAGGGCGGGGTGCTCGGCCGTGTTGCCGAACGCGGCACCGTCGGAGTTGCGATAGAGGGCGCGCTCCCACCGCTGCGCCCAGATGACCACTGGGATGCGGCGGTGGGTAAGAAGCCCTAACGCCTCCTCGTACTGGCCAGCGCATTCGGGGCCCGCGCTGCCCGGTGGCATATTGCTGGCGTCGGGCAGCGCCATGCAGCCTGAGGCCGTCAGCATGGCCCCGTGGCCCGCCTTGGCCACGAGCTCCGGGTAGTACTGCCGGGCGTGGCTGTCGCCGTAGAGGAGGAAGGGCAGTTCCGCGTCCGTGGGAACAGCCCGCTCGCTGTTGGCTCGACCGGCATACCGCGCGTCGAGGCGGACCGCTTCGCGGGCCGAACGCGGCCCGATCATCCCGAAGTGCCCGGCGATTCCGACGGCCGCGGCCAGCGCCAGTCCGCCGAGGCAAAGCGTCGCGAGCGATCGGCGCGTCGCGAGCACTCTCCGCTCGCGCACCGGCCGCTCGATCCACAGGTACGAGGCGACCGCCAGGAGCAATGCGGCGGCGAGCGTCAGCGCGGTCAGCCACCACGGTGGCGGCGCGAAGTAGCTATAGAGCAGGAAGGCCAGCAGCGCCTGATGCCAAAGGTAGAAGCCGTAGGACACCAGCCCCATTCCGACGAGCGGTCTCCAGCCCAGGACCTTGGCGGCAATCGTTCCCGGGCCCGCATAGCGAATGAACAGTGCCGCGCCCCCGCCCGGCCGCGCGCACCACGCCCCCCGCGCGGGCGTGGCCGGGCCGATCACCGCCATCCCGGCACCGATCATCGCCAGTCCGGCGATGGCCAGCGATCCGCGCGGGCGGGCAGGTGGCAGCAACACGCACAGCGCGCCCGCCATCAATTCCCACGCGCGTGTCGGCAGCAGATTGAATGCGAGGCGTGGCGCTGCTTCGGCGAGCCAGACTGAAAGCGCGAAGTTTCCTGCCAAGGTCACTGCCACCAGCGGCAACATCGCCCGCGGCCATCGTCGCGCCACGAACAGCAGGACCACCGGGTATAGCAGGTAGAACTGCTCCTCGACCGACAGGCTCCAGCCGTGGATCAGCGGCTCGAACCCGCCGTCGCCGGCGAAGTAGTCGCTCTTGAGCGCGAACAGCAGGTTCGACGCGAACAGCGCGGTCGCCGCGAGCGCCTTCGAGTAGCGGCGGAAGTCTTCGGGGATGAAGATCAACCATGCACCGACAAAAGTCGCGGCGAGGACTGGAAGCAAGGCCGGCAGGATGCGCCGCGCACGCCGCTCGTAGAAATTCGGGAGACCGCCTTTTCCACCGCCGCACAGCAGGATGCCGGTGATCAGGTAGCCGCTGATGACGAAGAACACGTCGACCCCGACGAACCCGCCGGAGAACCCCGGCACCCGCGCGTGGAACAGCGCCACCGGCACCACCGCCAGCGCGCGCAGGCCGTCGATCTTGGGCCGGTACGCCGGCGCCGGGGCCCCGCGCGAAACGGGGGCGGGGGCCATCAGATCAGGCCTTTGGCCTTCAGGCTGACGTGCCCTTCGCGCCCGACGATGACGTGATCGTGCACCACGATCCCGAGCAAGCGTCCAGCTTCCGCAATGCGCCGGGTGATGTCGATATCGGCCCGGCTCGGCTCGGGGTTGCCGCTCGGGTGGTTGTGGACGAGGATCAGCGCGCAGGCGCCCCCGTCGAGCGCTTTCCGCACCACTTCTCGCGGGTGGATCGCCGCCTCGTCGACCGAGCCGTCGCCGACATGGTGATCGACGATCAACCGGTTACGGGCGTCGAGGTACAGGACCCTCACGCGTTCGACGGTGAGGTGCGCCATGTCGATCGTCAGGTAGTCGAGCAGCGCCTGCCAGCTCCCGAGCACCGGTTTGCTCTGCACCTCGCCGCGCGCCATCCGGCGGGCAGCGAGCGCAACCGCCTTGAGCGTCGCGGCGCCGGTCTCGCCCATGCCGGACACCTGCGTCAGCGCGCCCGGCTCGGCATTGAGCACCGCGGCGAGGGTACCGAAGTGCGCCAGCAGCGCCTTCGCCAGCGGCTTGGTGTCGCCACGCGGATTGCCCGCGAACAGGAGGTATTCGAGCACCTCGTAATCGGCGAGCGCCTCCGCCCCGCCGGCGAGCAATCGCTGGCGCAGGCGAGCGCGATGGCCGGCGGCGTTGCTCGCTTCGGCTTCAGCTGACGGCAACCTTTCCCCCGGCATCGCGTTGACCCCTCAGCGCATTGCCTTTGGCGAACCGTGCGCGCAAGTGGGGGCCGATGACGAGCGCGGACAGCGACGTTACCGAGACGGTAATCGAAAGCGAGCCCCGTCGCCGCCGCGTCTGGCTGCGGGTGCTGCTCGGCGCGCTGGTGGTGCTCGCGGTGCTGGTGCTCGCGGTGTGGCTGTCGCGCGAGCGGATCGCCGGCAACGTCATCGCCGGCCAGCTCAAGAAATACGACATCCCCGCGACCTACACGATCGCGCACATCGGCCCCGACAAGCAGGTGCTGACGAACATCGTGGTGGGCGATCCCAGGGCGCCCGACCTCACCGTCGAGCGGGCGGAAGTGGCGATCAAGTACCGGCTCGGCACGCCGACGCTGGGCCGCATTACGCTGATCCGGCCGCGCCTCTACGGCAGCTTCCGCGGCGGTGCGCTGAGCTTCGGCACGCTCGACAAGGCGCTGTTCCGCAAGACCGGCCAGCCGCCCGGGCTGCCCAAGCTCGACGTGCGGCTGAGCGACGGCCGCGCGCTGATCGAGAGCGACTATGGCCCGATCGGCGTCAAGGCCGAGGGGGTCGGCAAGATCGACAGCGGATTCGCCGGCATCCTCGCGGTCGCCGCGCCCAAGCTCGACGGCGCCGGCTGCGCGGCGCAGGGGACCACGCTCTACGGCAAGGTCACCACCAGCGGCGGGAAGGCGACCATCGACGGGCCGCTGCGGCTCGCCGACCTCAAGTGCCCGACGCAGGGTCTGGCGCTACGCAACGCGGCATTGGCGCTGCACACCACACTCGACGCGGACCTCAAGGGGTTCGACGGCCGCGGCAGGCTGGAAAGCGGCGCGCTCGAGGCCGCGGGGGTGCGCGGCAACGGCCTTGCCGGCACCATCCAGGCAAGCTTCCGCAAGCAGGCGCTGACCGCGAAATACTCGCTCGCCGCGCGCGGCCTCGCGCATCCGCAGGCGCAAGCGGCGCTGATCACCGCCGAGGGTACGATCCGCAGCCGCGGCGGCCTCTCGGCGATGGAGGTGCAGGCCGATATCGCCGGCAACGGCATCCGCATGGGCGACGGGCTCGACCGGCTGCTGGCGGGCGCGGTGCGCTCGGCGCAGGGCACGCTGCTCGCGCCGCTGCTGGCCCAGACCCGCGCCGCGCTGGCGCGCGAGGGGCGGGCGAGCACGCTGACTGCCGAACTCACCGCGCGGCGGAGCGCGGGAGTTACAACCCTGGTGCTGCCCCAGGCGAACCTGCGCGGCGGTAGCGGCGAGACCTTGCTCGCGCTGTCACAGGCGCAACTGACCCTCGCGCCGGGCAGCAGGGCGCGGTTTGCCGGCAACCTCGCGACCGGCGGCGCCGGGCTGCCGCGCATCGTCGGGCGGATGGAGCGCATGCCCGGCGGGCAGGCGGTCCTGCGGCTGCGCATGGCGGAACACCGCGCGGGCGAAAGTTCGCTCGAAATTCCCGAACTGGTGTTGGCGCAAGCCGGCAACGGCAACCTGGGTTTTGCTGGCCGCGCTCGGGCGAGCGGGGCGTTGCCGGGCGGTTCGGCGCTGGGCCTGCTGGTTCCGCTCAACGGCAACCTGTCTGCGGGCGGTACACTGGCGTTGTGGACGCGTTGCACCACCATTGCATTCGAGCGTCTGGCGGTCGCCTCGCTCACGCTCGACCGCCGCTCGCTGACGCTGTGCCCGTCGCGCGGGCAACCGATCGTGCGGCAGGACCGCCGCGGACTGCGCATTGCCGCGGGTGCGCCCTCGCTCGATCTCTCCGGACGCCTCGCCTCGACTCCCATCCGCCTGCGCAGCGGACCGGTCGGCTTCGCCTATCCCGGCGCGATGAGCGCGACCGCGGTCGATGTCAGCCTGGGTCCGCCAGCGACCGCCAGCACCTTCCGCATCTCCAATCTCACCGCCACCTTCGGGCGCGAAATCGCGGGCAACTTCAAGGGCGCCGACATCCGCCTGTTCGCGGTGCCGATGAACCTGGAAAACACCTCGGGCAGCTGGCGCTACGCGGGCGGCGTGCTGAGCGTGACGGACGGCGACTTCCGCCTGGTCGACCGCGAGGCGGTGCCGCGGTTCAACCCGCTCATCGCCAACGGCGGCACGCTGACCCTGCGCGACAACGTCATCCGCGCGGATGCGACGCTGCGCGAGCCGGCCACCGGACGGACGGTTAGCGACGTCGCGATCATCCACAACCTCGGTAGTGGGGTGGGGCATGCCGATCTCACCGTCCCGGGACTGCTGTTCGACAACGAGCTCCAGCCCGATACGCTGACGCCGCGCGCCAAAGGCGTGGTCGCCAACGTCGCGGGCACCGTGCGCGGCACCGGGCGGATCGACTGGGACGCGCGGGGCACCACCAGCCACGGCAGCTTCACCAGCGACAACCTCGATTTCGCCGCCGCCTTTGGGCCGGTGAAAGGTGCGAGCGGGACGGTCGAGTTCACCGACCTCATCGGCCTGACCACCGCGCCCAATCAGCGCATCCGCATCGCCTCGGTCAATCCGGGGATCGAGGTGACCGATGGCGAGGTAACCTTCGCGCTGCGCAACGGCCAGATCCTCGACGTGGGCGGCGCGACCTGGCCGTTCATGGGCGGCACGCTGACGCTGCGCGGGACCACGCTCAACCTCGGGACCAGCGAGGAGCGGCACTACGTGTTCGAGATCGAAGGCCTCCAGGCGGCCGAGTTCGTCACGCGAATGGACCTGCCCAATATCTCCGCCACCGGCACCTTCGACGGCACGCTGCCGATCATCTTCGACACCAGCGGCAACGGCCGGATCGAAGGGGGCTTGCTGGTCGCTCGCGCGCCGGGAGGCAACGTCTCGTACGTGGGCGAGCTCAACCGGCACGACCTCGGCACGATGGCCAACTTCGCCTTCGACGCGCTGCGCTCGCTCGATTACCAGCAGATGTCGATCGCAATGGACGGCAACCTGACCGGCGAGATCGTCACCCGCGTGCGCTTCGATGGGGTGAAGCAGGGCGCAGGGGCCAAGCGCAACTTCATCACCAAGCGGTTCGAGAACCTGCCGATCCGCTTCAACATCAACATCCGCGCGCCGTTCTACCAGCTGATCACCTCGTTGAAGGCGATGTACGACCCCGCCTCGACCCGCGACCCGCGCGACGTCGGCCTGCTCGACCGCGAGGGCAACGTTATTCAGCGCGAGGTGAGCCCGCCGCCGCCTGCCATCAAGCCTGATGATATCATTCCCGGCACCCCACCCGTTCAGACCTCGGAAAGCGAGAATAAGCCATGATCTCATCCGAATTGACCCGCGCCCGCGGGCTTGCGACAATCTCCGGCATGAGCAGGGGACGGCGCATGGTTCGATGGGCGAGGGCGCTGCCGCTGGCAGCGTTGGGCATTGCGACCTTGGGGGGCTGCGTGAATGTCACCGCGCCCGACAAGCCGATCGTGATCGAGCTCAACGTCAACATCCGGCAGGAAGTGATCTACCGGCTCGCCGCCGACGCGGAGAATACGGTGGAAGAGAACAAGGACATCTTTTGATGAACACGGTTTCGAAGATCATCGCCGCCGCCGCGCTCGCTGGGATGCTGGTGTCCGCGCCGGCCTTCGCGCAGCGCGATCCGGCGTACGAAGCCGCGCGTGCCGCGGGCCAGGTAGGCGAGAAGATGGACGGCTATCTCGGCATCGTCGGCGGCGCCAACGGCGCACTGCAGGCAGTGGTGTCGGACGTAAACATCAAGCGCCGCGCGCTCTATTCGCAGCGCGCGCAGGCGGCTTCCCCGCCGGTCACGCTGGAAGAATACGCGCTCACCGCCGGGTGCATCGCCATCGCGCGCACCGCGCCGGGGGAAAAGTACCAGGCGCCCGACGGCAGCTGGCAGACCCGCACCAGCGCCCCGCCGCTGCGTGACAGCCGCTGCCCCGCTCTGCAGCAGAAGAACGCACAGTAACTTGGGCTTGGCGGGCGCACCCGCTCTCGGTTGACTCGGGGCTAGGGCACCCCTAAGGGCGGCGCGTCCGCGGCCGGCTTGCCTGGCTGCGCTTCCCTTTGACCCTTGTGCGAGGCTGACGCTCTTCGTGGCGAACGATCCCGAAAACGCATCCGTTGGCCAGGAAGTAAAGGCCGACCCGCAGATCGATTCGCTCGAGCAGCGGATCGGCGCCGCGCGTAGTGCGGAAGATCAGCGGCTCGCCAAGGAGCACGCGCCGATGCGGTCGGGCTCGGCCGTCGGCGTCCAGATCGCATCGATGATGATCGGTTACCCCCTCGGCGGAATCGTCATCGGTCTGGTGCTCGATAATCTGTTCGACACGCTGCCCTGGATCACCATCGGGCTGATGTTCCTCGCCTTCGCCGGCGCGTGCCTGCACGTCGTCCGCCTGAACAAGAACCGCGCCGGCTAGGCGCTCGAGAGAAGCAGGAAGAGCACGACCGTGGCCGCCGCCGCCAAGATCGACCCGATGCACCAGTTCATGATCGCGCCCGTGGGTGCCGATCAGCTGGCCGCCAGCCCGTTCCAGTTCACCAATTCGGCTCTCTGGATGCTGATCGTGCTAGGCGCGGTCCTGCTGTTCATGTGGGGCGGCACCCGACGCCAGCTCGTGCCCGGCCGGTGGCAGGCCGCGGTCGAGATGTTCACCGGCTTCCTCGACAACGTCACCCGCCAGAGCATCGGCCCCGAGGGGCGCAGGTACCTGCCGTGGGTGTTCACCGCGTTCGTCTTCATCCTGTTCGCCAACTGGATCGGCGCCTTGCCGTTCGCGATCATCCCCGGCGCGCACCCGTTTACCGTTACCAGCCAGTTCTCGGTGACCGGGGTGATGAGCCTTATCTCGTTCGCGATCGTGCTCGGCGTGGGGTTCTGGAAGCACGGGCTGAAGTTCTTCACCCTGTTCCTGCCGCACGGTACCCCCAAGCCGCTCCTGCCGATCATCTTCGTGGTCGAGCTGATCAGCTTCCTGGTGCGTCCGTTCAGCCTTGGGCTGCGGCCGTTCATCGCGATGTTCGCGGGGCACATCCTGCTCGACGTGTTCGGCAACTTCGTGGTCCAGGGCTTCAACACCGGCGGCGCGCTCGGCTACGGCGTCGGTATCCTGGCCTTCCTGTTCGTCGTGTTCGTTAACGCGCTGGAGCTCCTGGTTGGCGCGATCCAGGCGTTCGTGTTCGCTCTCCTGACCGCGCTCTACATTAACGACGCGGTCAACCTTCACTGATCTTTCAAGAAATTACCAATCGGAGTTAAGACAATGGAACTCGCTTCTGCTCAGGTTATCGGTGCCGGTATCGCGGCGATCGGCGTCGGCGCTGCCGCTGCCGGCGTGGGCTTCGTGTTCGGTTCGTTCCTGCAGGGCGCGCTGCGCAACCCGGCTGCCGCCGGTGGCCAGACCGGCACGCTCTACATCGGCTTCGCCGCCGCCGAGCTGCTCGGCCTGATGGCGTTCGCCGTGGCGATGATCATCCTCTACGCGCGCTGAAAGGGTTCGCCCGGCGGCGTGAGCTCGCCGGGCACCTCTTTCGGTTTCACGTGTAAGGCGGACCCATGCCTCAGCTAGCTCAGCTCGCTCTCGTCTATCAGTCGCAGTGGTTCTGGCTGCTGCTGACCCTGGCTGCGATCTACTTCATCGCCGGGCGCGGTATCGTGCCCAAGGTGGAGGCGACCGTCGACGCGCGCGATGCGCAGATCGCCAAGGACCTCGCCGAGGCCGAGCGCCTGCGCGCCGAGGCCGACGCGGCCGAGGAGGGCTGGCGCGCGAAGATCAACGCGGTCCACGCCGATGCCGCCGCGCAGGCTGCCGAGGCGAAGGCGAAGGCGACCGCCGACGCCGACAAACGCATCGCCAAGGCGAGCGCCGAACTTGCCGCCAAGACCGCGGCGTCCGAAGCGGAGCTCAACGCGGCGCGCACCAGTGCGCTGGCGGAGATCGAGGCGGTGGCCGCCGAGGCCGCGCAGGACATCGTTGCTCGCCTGACCGGCGCCAAAGTCACCGACGCGGCCGCGCGCAAGGCTGTTGCAGGAGCCATGAGCCGTGCTTGAGTTCCTCGCTGCCGCTGCCCACGAGGGCGCCGAACACGCCGAACCGACCGCGTTCGGCATCGGTCCGGGCGGCTATGTCGCGCTGGCGATGATCGTGGTCATCCTGATCATGCTGTGGGCGGGCGTGCCGCGGATCGTCGCGGGTATTCTCGACCAGCGCATCGCCGGAATCCGCCAGCAGCTCGACGAAGCCAAGGCGCTGCGCGCCGAAGCCGAAGCCCTGCGTGACGAATACGCCCGCAAGGCCGCCGCTGCCGAAGGTGATATCGCCGCGATGCGCGCCTCCGCCGAGCGCAACGCCGCCGAGATCGTCGAGAAGGCCAAGGCCGATGCCGCAGCGATGATCGCGCGCCACCAGTCAGCCGCCGCCGAAAAGATCGCCGCCGCCGAGCGCGGTGCGGTCGCCGAGCTGCGCGCCAAGGCCGCCTCGGCCGCCGCCACGGCAGCGCGCCAGCTGATCGCCGACAAGCACGGCGAGGATGCCGACCGCAAGCTCGCCGACCAGATCATCTCCGGCATCTAACTTTCTCGGAACATTGACGGGAAGTCGCGCGCTTCTCCGGTGAACTGCCGGAGAAGCCGCATGACCGTCACCGCCATCGAGATCAACTGCACCCTCAAGAAGAGCGGCGGCGAGCCAAGCTCGACCGACGCGATGCTCGATGTGCTGGCCAAGCACTTCAAGGACGCCGGCGTGACGATCGCCGAGCGGCTGCGGATTGCGGACTACAACGTGCTGCCCGGCGTGACCTCGGACGAGGGCGAGGGTGACGACTGGCCCAAGCTGCGCGGAAAAATCCTCAGCCACGATATCCTGATTTTCGGCGGGCCCATCTGGATGGGGCAGATCGGATCGATCGCCAAGCGCGTGCTCGAGCGGATGGACGCGTTCCTCAGCGAGACCGACGATAACGGCCGCATGCCGAGCTACTCCAAGGTCGCGGCCGCGGCGATCGTCGGTAATGAGGACGGCGCGCACTGGTCCAGCTCGCAGCTGTTCCAGAGCCTCAACGATACCGGCTGGACCATTCCCGCGGTCGCGGCCTGCTACTGGGTCGGCGAAGCGATGGGCGATGTCGACTTCAAGGACCTGAAGAGCACGCCGAAGAAGGTGACCGAGACCGCCAAGATGGTCGCCGGCAACGCCGCGCATCTTGCCGGACTGCTCAAAGCCAAGCCCTATCCCGGCTGAAACACCACCTTCCCGACCAGTTCGCCCTCCAACATTGCCTCGAAGCCTTCGCGCCAGCGAGACAGCGGCAGCACGCGGTCGATCACCGGCTTGATCGCTCCCTCGCTGGCCAGCCGCGCGACTTCGGCCGCGATGCGCGCGCCGCGATCGGGGAACCGGCGGGCGTATTCGCCCGCGCGCACGCCGACGATCGAGAAGCCCTTGATCAGAGGGATATTGACCGCGATCTCCGGAATACGCCCGGCGACGAAGCCGACGACCAGCAGCTTGCCGCCGAACGCGACGCAGCGGGTGCTCTCGTCGAACACGTCGCCGCCGATGGGGTCGTAGACGAGGTCGCACAGGGTGCCACCGGTCAGGTCGGCTACCTGCTCGCGAAAACGGCCGTGGTTGCGAATGACCGCCTTGGGCAACACGGCTGCGCGGATTCGGTCCGTCTTCGCCGCATCGTGGGTTGCGGCAATCAATCTCGCGCCGAGCGCTCGGGCGAGATCGCAGGCGGCCAGGCCCACTCCGCCGCTGGCGCCATGGACCAGCACCCACTGACCCGGTTGCAGCCCGCCGAGTTCGACCAGCGCGGTGTAGGCGGTGGTGTACGCCGCGCCCAACGATGCGGCGGCCGCCCAGTCGAGCCCCTCGGGCACACGCCGCAGCGAGCGGGCGGGACACGCGGCGAATTGAGCGAAGGCCCCGGTCTTGGCGCCGCCCATCACCCGGTCGCCCGGCGCGAATCCGCTGTCGGGATCGGCCTCGATCACCTCACCTGCCAGCTCCATGCCGGCGGTGAAGGGCACGTCGGGTTTGAACTGGTAGCTACCCCTGGTCATCAGCAGGTCGGGGAAGTTGAGCGAAGTCGCGCGCACGCGCACCACCACCTCGCCGGGCGCGCGTTGGGGATCGGGCAGCTCGGCCAGGCGTACGCTGGACAGGTCGTCCGACAGCGCTTCGACCCGGAGCGCCTGCATCACCCGAAGATCGAGAGGTCGAGCGGTTCGGAGGTGCCGAACCAGATCACGTACCGGGTGTGGTCGGCGAGGTCGTCGCCGCTGAGGCCGTGGGCGAACACCGTCAGCCCCTCGCGCCCTTCCGAGGCCCAGGCGGCGAACTGGGCGAACTGTTCGGGGCGGAGCGAGAGCTGCACCGAACCGCGCGGATGCGGGCCGACCGGCGCGGTGTGGAAGTGGCCGACCGGGCAGCCCAGCGC
>JAEWKG010000274.1 GCA_023386135.1 Pseudomonadota bacterium
GGTCAGCTCGGTCTTGCCGACGCCGGTGGGGCCGAGGAACAGGAACGAGCCCAATGGCCGGCCCGGGTCCTGCAGGCCCGCGCGGGCCCTGCGGACGGCCTTGCTGACCGCCTGCACCGCCTGCTCCTGGCCGATCACGCGCTTGCCGATGACGCTTTCCATGGCGAGCAGCTTCTCGCGCTCACCTTCCATCATCTTGTCGACCGGGACGCCGGTCCACTTGCTCACAACGCTGGCAATATCGTCCTCGGTCACTTCCTCGCGCAGCAGCGCGTTCTCAGCCGGGCCCTGCGCGGCGGCGAGCTGCTGCTCGAGCTGCGGGATGCGGCCGTACTGTAGCTCGCCGGCCTTCGCGAGATCGCCTTCACGCTGTGCCTGTTCGAGCTCGATGCGCGCGGCGTCGAGCTGTTCCTTGACCTTGCCCTCGGCGGCAATCTTGTCGCGCTCGTTCTGCCAGCGGGTGGTGAGTTCGCTCGACTGTTGTTCGAGGTTGCCGAGCTCTTCGCGTAGCGCCGCAAGCCGGTCCTTCGAGGCGGCATCGGTCTCCTTGCCCAGCGCCATCTCCTCGATCCGCAATTGGATGATGCGCCGGTCGAGGTTCTCGATCTCCTCGGGCTTGCTCTCGACCTCCATCCGCAGCCGCGAAGCCGCCTCGTCCATCAGGTCGATCGCCTTGTCGGGCAGGAAGCGGTCGGAGATGTAGCGGTTGCTGAGCGTCGCCGCGGCAACGATCGCGCCGTCGGTGATGCGCACGCCGTGGTGAAGCTCGTAACGGTCCTTCAGGCCGCGCAGGATGCTGATCGTGTCCTCGACCGTCGGCTCGCCCACGAACACCGGCTGGAAGCGGCGCTGCAGCGCGGCGTCCTTTTCGACGTACTTCTGGTACTCATCCAGTGTCGTTGCACCGATGCAGTGCAGTTCGCCGCGGGCGAGCGCGGGCTTCAGGAGGTTGCCCGCATCCATAGCGCCTTCGGATTTGCCCGCGCCGATCAGCGTGTGCATCTCGTCGATGAACAGGATGATGTCGCCCTCGGCGCCCTTGACCTCGTCGAGCACGGCCTTCAGCCGCTCCTCGAATTCGCCGCGGTACTTCGCGCCCGCGATCAGGGCGCCCATGTCGAGCGCCATCAGCTTGCGGTCCTTGAGGCTGTCGGGGACGTCGCCGTTGGCGATGCGCAGCGCCAGGCCCTCAGCGATCGCGGTCTTGCCGACGCCGGGCTCGCCGATGAGGACGGGGTTGTTCTTGGTCCGCCGGGCGAGGATCTGCACCGTGCGGCGGATTTCCTCGTCGCGGCCGATCACGGGGTCGAGCTTGCCCGACTTGGCCACCTCGGTGAGGTTGCGCGCGTATTTGCTCAGCGCATCGTAGCTTTCTTCGGCACTGGAGGAATGCGCCTGCCGCCCGCCGCGCAGGTCGGTGATCGCGGCCTCCAGCGACTGCGCGGTCACGCCCGCGGCCTTGAGCGCCTGCCCGGCCGCGGTGGTCGTCGCGAGCGTCAAAGCCAGCAGCATCCGCTCGACGGTGACGTAGCTGTCGCCGCTCTTGGTTGCGAGCTGCTCGGCCTGGTCGAGTACGCGCACGCTATCGTTGTCGAGGCCAGGAGTCGCCTGCGCCCCGCCGCCCGACACTGCGGCGATCTTGCCGAGCGCCTGGTCGATGCCCTGCACCGCCACCGCCGGATTGCCGCCCGCGCGGGTGATCAGTCCGGCCGCCATCCCCTCGCTGTCCTCCAGCAAAGCCTTGGCGATATGTTCGGGGGTGATCCGCTGGTGGTTCATGCGGATCGCGACCGTCTGCGCGCTCTGGATGAAACCCTTCGCGCGGTCGGTGAACTTTTCGAGATTCATCGTGAGTAAGCCCTCATCCTTCCGCCCTGTAAGTAGTGTTGCGCATATGCCACACAAGCCCCTCGACCGAAAACTCTTGGGCGGAAAACGAGCCTACCGCCGCAGCCATCCGGTGACCGAGTAGCGCCGCACCGGCGCGGCCCGGGTGACTTCCGACACGCTGTGCAGCTGCCCGACGCGGAACAGGTTGAGCTGATTGAAGCCGGGCGCGATGCCGCTGACCCGCGCACCTTCATGGAACAGCAGCAACCCGCCCCACTCCACCCGCCACTGCGGCGTCAGCCCGAACACGTACGCCGCACTGCGCTGCTTGACCGCGACCACATCATCATGCCCGGTGAGGAAGTCGCCCGGTGCGTAAGCCGTCGCCTGCGCGTCGGCGAACTCGATCGCGGCGTCGCCGGTCACCGTGCGCAGGAAGTCGCGCATTGCACCGCTAGACAGCCACGTCGCGAGCCTCGCCAGCACATCCTCGCTTGCGCCACGCTCACCGGCGTCATCAGGAACGCGGATCGCATCATAACGCGCCTGAAACCCCGTCCGCGCGCCGCTGTAGACGGCCTGCTCGAGAGTGTCGCGCTGGTGCTGGGTCAATCCGGCGCGGGTCGGCCCGTCGAGCTCGACCAGCTTGTCTTCGCTGATGACGACATGCCGCCAGTCACCGCGCGCATGAAGCTGGCGGTAGAGTTCGAGTGCACCCGCCTCGTCGATCAGGCCGTCGATCGTCACCCACCCGTCCCGCGCGAAATCGCGGGCGAGCGCTTCGGCATCGTGACGCGGATCGAGCGCGAAGGTCACCATCGCCCGCGGAGGTGACGAGCCGCGTGCGCGCGGTCAAGGGGCGTTCGACCATCGTCATTCCCGCGCCCGACAAGTGCGCGTTTGCAACCCAACCGCAGCCCGCTAATGCGCTTTCCGACGGGAGGAATTTGCATGCGCAAGTGGGGCGTCCGGGCAGCGTTGACGCTGCTCTTGGTGGCGGCGGTCGTGCTGATCGGGCTGATGGTGTGGGAGCCGCTCGCCGCGCGTCCCGCCAAGGCGCCGCCGGAGCGCGCCTACAAGGCCGAGATAGTCCGCGACGAATGGGGCGTGCCGCACATCTACGGCCACACCGACGCCGACGTCGCATACGGCGTGGCAATCGCGCATTCGGAGGACGACTTCCGCACCCTGCAGGACGTGATCGCGATGACCCGCGGCCGCTACGGCGCGCTCGCGGGCGAGGACGGGGCGCAGTTCGACTACGTGCTGGCGCTGCTCGACGCGCGCGGGACGGTGAAGCGCGAATACGCGAAGCTGAAGCCGGGCACGCGCGCCTTGCTCGACGCCTACGCCAGCGGGCTCAACGACTATGCCAAGGCGCATCCGGGCGAAGTGCGGCTCGGCAACCTGTTCCCGGTCGATGCCGAGGATGTCGCAACCGGCTTTGCGCTGCGCCAGCCGTTCTTCTTCGGCCTCAACAACGTGATCGGCCCGCTGGTAAAGGGCGACACGCTGCTGCCCGATCCGGGTCCGGCGCTGAACACTCCCCTCCCCAACCGCGAGGCGGCCGAGCATCTCGGCTCCAACGCGTTCGCCGTCTCGCCAAAGCGCGCGGACGACGGCGTCACCCGTCTCGTCTCCAACAGCCACCAGCCGTGGGAAGGCGGGGTCGCGTGGTACGAACTCGTGGTCCAGAGCGACGAGGGTTGGCACTACGCCGGCGCCAACTTCCCCGGCAGCCCGTTCCCGTTCCTCGGCCATAACGAGGACCTCGGCTGGACCAACACGGTCAACGAGCCCGACATGGTCGATGTCTACCAGCTGGTGCTCGACAAGAACAAAACGCACTACCGGCTCGACGGCAAGTGGCTGCCGCTCCAGGTAACCAATGTGCGTCTGCCGGTGCGGTTCGGACCGATCGTGCTGCCAGTGAGCAAGAAGGTCTATCGCAGCCTCCACGGCCCGGTGATCATGAACGATCACGGCGCGTTCGCCTTCCGCTATGGCGGGATGGGCAGCCTCGCGACGCTCGATGCGTATTACGATCTCAACAAGGCCAAGACCTACGCCGAGTGGCAGGGCATCCTCGCCCGCGGCGCCGTGCCTTCGACCAATTTCATCTACGCCGACAAGGCCGGCAACATCGCCTACTGGTACAACGCCGCGATCCCGCAGCGTCAGAAGGGACCGAACTGGCGCGGCGTGCTGCCGGGCGACAGAAGCGACCTCATCTGGCACAGCCTCGTGCCCTACGAGAGCCTGCCGCATTACCTGAACCCGGCATCAGGGTTCGTGTTCAATTCGAACAACACGCCGTTCGTCGCCGCCGGCAAGGGCAGCGATCTCAACCCGGCGAGCACTCCGCCCGAGATGGGCGTCGAACTGCGCATGACCAACCGCGCCTACCGCGCCGAGAAGCTGCTCGACGAGCCGGGCCCGATCAGCCGCGCCCGGCTCGAGCGGATCAAGTACGATACCGGGTGGGAGCGCGCAGGCTACGTCAAACAGGTGCTCGACGGCATTGCGGCGCTCGATACTCGCGGCGATCCGACGCTGACCAAGGCCAAGCAGTTGATGGCGGGGTGGGACCTCACCTCCGATGGCGCCGGCCGCGCGGACTCGCTCGCGCTCCTGGTGATGCGCCCGGCAATGGGCGACAGCTACACCGGCAAGCCGCTGCGCCCGGTGCGCACCATGTTGGCCGATGCGACGAACCACTTGATGACGCACTTCGGCCGGCTGGACCCGCCGCTGCAGGACCTGCTGCGCCTGCGGCACGGTCCGGGGCAATTCTCGGTCGACCTGCCGCTGGATGGCGGCAGCGATACCCTGCGCGCCTCGACCCTATGGGATGTCGAGCCCGACGGGCGATTGAAGGTCAAGCACGGCGACAGCTTCGTGATGTTCGTCGAGTGGGCGCCGGGCAAGCCGGTGACGAGCCGGTCGATCCAGCCGTTCGGCGCTGCGACCACCCGGCCGGATAGCGTCCACTTTACCGACCAGGCGGCGCTGTTCGTGCAGCACAAGCTCAAACCGGTGCACTTCACCCGCGCCGATGTGCTGGCGAATGCCGTTAGTCGAAAAACCGTGACTCATCGCGTCCGCGCCGACTAGACTGCACCTAACTTTCGATTTTCATTCCCCGGGGACATCCAATGACATATCGCCTTGCCACCGCCAGCGTGCTTGCGCTCGCCCTGTCCGCCTGCGCGACCGCGCCTCAGGCCGAGAGCGTCGCCAGCGCACCGATGGCCGAAGCGCCTCCGGTGAAGGCCGCTCCGCCCGCCCCCGCGCCGGTCAGCCAACTGGTCGACGCGGTGTCGATCCCCTACGAGGAATTTACCCTCGACAACGGCCTGCGCGTGCTGGTCCACACCGACCGCAAGGCGCCGGTGGTCGGCGTTTCGGTGTGGTACGGGGTGGGCTCCAAGAACGAGCCGAAGGGCAAGACCGGCTTCGCGCACCTGTTCGAGCACCTGATGTTCAACGGCTCGGAGCATTCGCCGGGGGACTACTTCGAGCCGCTGCAGCAGGTCGGCGCGACCGACTACAACGGCACCACCTGGTTCGACCGCACCAACTATTTCGAGACCGTGCCCACCGGCGCGCTCGACCGGGCGCTATTCCTCGAGAGTGACCGCATGGGCTACCTCCTCGGCGCGGTGACGCAGGAGAAGCTCGATAACCAGCGCAGCGTCGTCCAGAACGAGAAGCGGCAGGGCGACAACCAGCCCTACGGCCTCGTCGAGTACGAGCAGCTGGAAAACCTCTATCCCTCGGGCCATCCCTACCACCACTCGACCATCGGCTCGATGGCGGATCTCAACAGCGCCAGCCTCGCCGACGTGAAGAAGTGGTTCCGCGATCACTACGGCCCCAACAATGCGATCCTGGTCCTCGCGGGCGACATCGACACCGCCACCGCGCGCCAGAAGGTGACCAAGTGGTTCGGCGCGATCCCCGCCGGGCCCAAGGTCGAGCCGATCGCGGTCGACGTGCCGACCCTGCCCGCCAAGGTCGAGAAGACCATTCTCGACAAGGTCGCGACCCCGCGCATCTATCGCATGTGGGCGATCCCCGGGCTCGACAGCAGCGAAAGCCTGCCGCTCGCGCTCGGCGCTTCGGTGCTTGGCGGGCTCGCCAGCTCGCGGCTCGACGATGCGCTGGTGCGCCAGCAGCAGGTCGCGGTGCGCGTTTCGGCGGGGGCCGAGATTTACGCGCAGGCTGGCCAGTTCGTGGTCTCGGCCGACGCCAAGCCCGGCGTGAGCGAGGAGGCGCTGGGCGCCGCGCTCGATGCCGAGATCGCCAAGTTCATCGCCCAGGGTCCGACCGCCGACGAGCTGCAGCGCGCCGCCACGGTCTATGCCGCGGGCGAGATCCGCGGGCTGGAATCGGTCGGCGGCTTCGGCGGCAAGGCGCCCACCCTGGCCGAAGGGCTGCTCTACAATGGCGATCCCTCGCACTACCGCAAGGAACTGGAGGAAGCCGCTGCGGCAACCCCGGGCGAGGTGCAGGCCGCGCTGCAGAAATATCTCACCCGCCCGGTCTTCGCGCTCACGGTCGAGCCCGGCACCCGCACCGAGGGCGGCGAGGGACGCGGCGGATACCGCACCGCGCCCGAGGGTAGTGACGCCCCGCACCCCGCCTACTACATGGCCCCCGGCAGCGAGCCCGGCGCATCCGCTTTCGCCACCGCCGCCGAGCGCAAGACCCTGCCGCCGGTGACCGAATTGAAGCCGCTCGACTTCCCCGCCATCGAGCGGGCCACGCTCTCCAACGGCATGCGGGTCTACTTCGCCCGCCGCGACGCGGTGCCGGCGGTGAGCGTGCGGATCGACTTCGATGCCGGTTACGCCGCCGATCCGCGCGACAAGCTCGGCCTGCAGTCGCTGATGCTGCAGGCGATGGACGAAGGCACCACCGACCTCGACTCCACCCAGCTCGCCATCGCCAAGGAGCGGCTCGGCGCCAGCCTCGGCGGGTTCGCCGGGTCGGACACCACCGGTTTCAGCCTCGGCGCGGTGAGCCCCAACCTCGCCGCTTCGTTCGACCTCCTCGCCGACTACGTCCGCCACCCGGCATTCAACCCTGCCGACCTCGAACGCGTGCGCACCCAGCAGCTCACCCGCATCAAGAACGAGCTCAACAACCCCTCCTCGATCGCGCAGCGGGCGCTGCTGCCGATCCTCTACGGGCCGAACCACCCCTACGGCATCCCGCCGAGCGGGACGGGCGATCCGGCGGTGGTCGCCAGGCTGACCCGCGACGACCTGCAATCCTTCCACGACACCTGGCTGCGGCCCGACACCGCCAAGGTGTTCGTGGTCGGCGACACCACCCTGCCCGAAGTCGTCCGCCTGCTCGAGGCGAGCTTCGGCGACTGGAAGGCCCCCGCCAGCGCCGCCCCGGCCAAGAACTTCGCGGTCGACGTGCCGAGCCAGACCAGCCGCATCATCCTGATCGACCGGCCCGCCTCGCCCCAGTCGATCATCTTCGCCGGCCGCGTGCTGCCGCAGAAGGGCACCGACGACCTCGTCACCCTCAACGCCGCGAACGAGGTGTTCGGCGGCAGCTTCCTCAGCCGCATCAACACCAACCTGCGCGAGACCAAGGGCTGGTCGTACGGCGTCAACAGCCTGATCCGCGCACCGCTCGATCGCACCAGCTTCCTGATCTACGCCCCGGTCCAGGCCGACCGCACCGGGGATTCGATCGTCGAGCTGCGCAAGGACCTGACGTCCTACACGAGCGGCAAGGGCGTCACCGCGGAGGAGCTGGAGCGCCTCATCAACGGCAACGTGCGCGAGCTGCCGGGCCGGTTCGAGACCTCGGGCGACGTGCTCGGCGGGATCGTCGACATCGTCGAGCACAATCGCCCCGACGACTACTACGAGACGCTGGCGGCGCGCTACAATGCGCTCAAAGCCACCGACCTCGACGCGGCGGCGCTGGCGGACCTCAAGGGCGGCGACCTCGTCTACGTCGTGGTCGGCGACGCCAAGACGGTGAAGCCGCAGCTCGACAAAATCGGCCTGCCGGTCGAGGTGCGCAGCGCAGAGCAGTAAGTATTGACAGGGGTGTAAGCGCGCTCGAAACACCGGGCGGGATTGCACCGACACTTTTCAGGAGAGAGCCATGTCCGTTGCCGGCAGCTACGATTGCGTCACCAAGACCCCGATGGGCGACCAGAAAAGCGTGTTCACCGTCACCGACAACGGCGACGGCACCTTCACCGGCAGCAACGCCGGCGCGATGGGTTCGATGGACGTCGAGAACGGGAAGATCGACGGCAACAACCTGACCTGGACCATGAACATGACCGTGCCGATGCCGATGAAGCTTGAAGGCAGCGCGACGGTCGACGGCGACAAGCTGACCGGCAGCATCAACGCCGGCGCGTTCGGCAGCATGGCGATGAACGGCACCCGCCAGGGCTGATTTCGCCGCCAGACCAGACACCCAAGGAGGGCGCCGGAGCGATCCGGCGCCCTTTTCGATTCGGGCCGGCATCGGTCGGCGAGCGCGCCGCGCTGTTGGACTCGTCACACTTGTCACGGTGTCCAGAGCAAGAATTGTCGCCTTGCGCGAAAACGCGTCGCCTTGGCCGCAAAGGCGTCGCCTTGCGCGGCGCAGGTGTCGCCTTGGCGGCGCGTTTTGTCGCCTTGCACGCATGAGCTGTCGCCTTGCGGACGAGGCTGCACGCGGGGACGCGGAGAGACGGAGGATCGACGGTATGAAAGAGCCGCGCGAAGGCTAGCGAGGTGCGACGGCTGTAGGAAAATGGTTTGTTGCGGGGGGCTTGCGGGGCGTTAGAAGTAACCCATGCGACTGGGGTGGGACGAAATAGCGCGGCGCGCGAAGGCATTCGGCGAAGAATGGAAGGACGCTCACTACGAAAAGGGCGAGACGCAGAGCTTCTACAACGACTTCTTCGAAGTGTTCGGCATCCGCCGCCGCACGGTCGCCGACTACGAGCGGCGGGTTAAGCTACTCGACAACAGGCAGGGCTTCATCGACCTGTTCTGGCCGCGCACGCTGCTGATCGAGCAGAAGAGCGCCACGCTGGACCTGCGCAAGGCGGAAACCCAGGCACTGGATTACCTCGTCGGCATCCATCCGACCGAGCAGCCACGCTTCATCCTCACCTGCGATTTCCAGAACTGGGTCCTGCGCGACCGCGACGGGACCGGCGAGCCGCTGCGCTTCAAGCTCGCCGACCTGCACAAGCACGTGCAGGCATTCGACTTCATGCTCGGCCGCCGGGTCAGCTTCGAACGGCAGGAAGCGGTCACCATCAAGGCGGCCGAACTGATGGGCCGCATCCACGATGCGCTGGAGGCCAACGGCTACACCGGGCACGATCTGGAGCGTTACCTCGTCCGCCTGCTGTTCTGCATGTTCGCCGACGACACCGGCATCTTCCAGCCGAAGGACATCTTCCTCCAGCTGATCGAGAACGACACCGCGCCCGACGGCAGCAACGTCGGGCGGGTGGTGGGCGAACTGTTCGAGGTGCTCGACACCCCCGAGGACAAGCGCCAGGCCAACCTCTCGGGCGAACTGAAGCAGTTTCCCTACGTCAATGGGCGGCTGTTCGCCGAGAACCTACGCACGCCGGTGTTCGACAAGAAGATGCGCGAGGACTTGCTCGACGCCTGCCGCCACGATTGGGCCGCGGTCAGCCCGGCGATCTTCGGCAGCCTGTTCCAAAGCGTGATGGACGCCAAGGAGCGGCGGGCGAAGGGCGCGCACTACACCTCCGAAAGCAACATCCTCAAAGTGATCGGGCCGCTGTTCCTCGACGACCTGCGCGCCGAGCTCGACACGCTCAAGGCGCGCAAGACCGCCAAGGACAAGCTGCTGCTGGAATTCCAGGCGCGGCTGGCGCGGATGACCTTCCTCGATCCGGCGTGCGGCTGCGGCAACTTCTTGGTCATCGCCTATCGCGAGCTGCGCAAGCTGGAGCTCGAGTGCCTGCAGGAACTATACCGCGACCAGACCATCGACGCCGCGCTGCTGAGCCGCGTCACGGTCGACCAGTTCTACGGCATCGAGTACGAGGAATTCCCGGCGATGATCGCCGAGGTCGCGATGTGGATGACCGACCACATCGCCAACAACGCGATCAACGAAGCCTTCCGCCTCAACTACGCGCGCATCCCGCTGACCGGCGGCGCGACCATCCGCCACGGCGACGCGCTGGAGATCGACTGGAACGAGGTGCTGCCGGCGGAGCGGTGCAGCTTCGTGATGGGCAATCCGCCGTTCGTGGGTCAGAGCTATCAGTCTAAGCTTCAGCGTGAACAGATGGCGCGGGTCATCGACGCCTCGTCAGGCCGCGCCGGGTCGCTGGATTATGTCACCGGGTGGTTCCTCAAGGCTGGGCATTATCTTCAGGCCAATAAGCGCATTCGGATCGCCTTTGTGTCGACCAACTCGATTACGCAGGGCGAGCAGGTGGCGCAGCTTTGGCCACTTTTATTTGATCGGTATGGACTGGAGATTGCCTTCGCCCACCGCACTTTTAACTGGTACAACGAGGCGAAGGGCAAGGCCCATGTCCATGTGGTGGTTGTGGGCCTTACACATCGCGACTTTGAGCCAGATGAGAAGCGGCTATTTTCTTATCCCGACATCAAGCGCGATCCGATTGAAAGTCGTCATGAAGCTTTGACGGCTTACCTATTCGATGCCCGGGGGACTCAAGACAAACATCTTATGGTCCGAAACACTGGATTGCCGGTTTCGCCCCGAACCCCGATGCGGATGGGGAGTAAGCCGGTGGAAGGCGGTCATCTAATCTTCGGACCATCCGAGAAGCGAGAATTTCTTCAGAACGAACCAAGAGCGGAATCGCTGATGGTCCCGTTCTTAGGCGCGAAAGAGTATCTGAACGGTTTTGATCGCTGGATTCTCTCGCTCTCAACGGCTTCCCCGGAACGCATACGATCGCTGCCCTGTGTTCAGGAGCGGCTTAAGCTTGTCCGTGAGTTTCGACGCGAAAGCCAAAAGGCTAAAACACGGGAGTTGGCGGACTACCCAAGCATGTTCGAGGTAACTACGATTCCGGATGCGCCGTATCTTGCGTTTCCGGAAGTCACTTCGGAACGCAGGGACTACGTTCCCATCGGATGGCTGGAACCTCCGACGATCCCGAGCAACAAGCTGCTGATTGTGCAAAACGCGGGTCGCTTTGATTTTGGAGTTCTCACCAGCCGAATGCACAATGCTTGGATCGGTCA
Organism: Pseudomonadota bacterium; assembly: GCA_023386135.1. Classification (GTDB taxonomy): domain Bacteria; phylum Pseudomonadota; class Alphaproteobacteria; order Sphingomonadales; family Sphingomonadaceae; genus Tsuneonella. The sequence continues at coordinate 11,073 of JAEWKG010000274.1, forward strand.
CATCGGGGGGCGTCTTAAAAGCGATTTTCAGTACTCACCGGGGATCGTTTACAACACCTTCCCCTGGCCCGAGGCCACGTCCGCTCAGCGGGAGACGATCGAGGAACTGGCACAGGCGGTGCTTGATGCGCGCGCCTCACACCCGACCTCGATCCTCGCCGATCTATACGATCCCGACACGATGCCAGCCAACCTGCGCAAGGCGCACCACGCCCTCGATCTCGCGGTCGACCGCCTCTACCGCCGCGCGCCATTCGAAAGCGACCGCGACCGGGTCGAGCACCTGTTCGGCCTCTACGAAAAGCTGGTGAATCCGCTGTCGGACGCGGAGCGGGCGAACAAGCGCACCGCGCGGCGAACCCGAGCCGAGGCGCCGCCCGCGTGACCGCCCGCACCCGCACCATCACCGACCGCGCGCTCGACATCAATGACGAGATCGAGCGGTTCGCCAGTTTCGATTATCCCACCCGCCGCTTCATCGCGCACGCTATCGCGCTGGTGCCTGAGCTGCGCCCGCTGATCAGCGACAACACCGGGCCGGCGGGCAACCCGCCGCTCGCCTTCGTGCAGAGCGCCAAGGAGGTGGCCGAGCGGGCGGCGGCCTATCGCGCGATCCCCGAAATCCGCGCCTGCACCGCGAAGGGCAAGGAAGGCCAGCGGCGGCGGCGGCTGGCGTTCGGCCTGCTGCTCGAACCCGCGCGGGTCGATCTCAAGTGGAAGCGGCTGCCGAGCTTTGCCGCGTTCGTGTTCTGCTACGAACGGGTGATGGGCCCAGCGTGGCGGCAGCTGTTCGCGCCGGCGTTCGTCGAGGCGTTCTGGCAGCGGCGCAGGAAGGCGC
>JAEWKG010000325.1 GCA_023386135.1 Pseudomonadota bacterium
CACCGGACCCGTCCGACGATCGAGAACGGGCCGCGGCAGACTTCCACGTACGAACCCAGCGGCGGCGGCGGTATATGGCGCACCATCATCCCGCGGGATGACACGTTGCAGATGTAGGAGTCCCCCCAGCCAATCTCGGACTTAAGCCGCGCCTTGAGGCTGACCGAGACACGGATTTCGCGTGCACGCTTCTGTGACATCAGGTGTCGGACCTTTGCTACCCGGTCTCGACACCTATCGCGATTTCAGTCACTTTTTCAGGAAGATAGGGCTCAGTGGTTTCCCGCATCGTGCCGTGGTGACCGCGAGGCGGCGCATAGGCGCCTCTCGCTTAATTCGCAGCACGCGACGCTTGACTGGAAACCGCGCCATCCGCAAAAATAGTTAGCGCGGAGGAACGGTCGCCTCAAAGCGGAGCAAGCCGGCGAGGCCGACATCTTCATCAAGCCGGGGCCAATGAACGCCCTCGCCGGCGGCGCAGATCTTCCAATCCTGCAGCTGGCTTGGTTCCGCAGCTTTCAGGCGCGGAAACCACGACAGCGGCGCCGAAAGCCTTCTCCCATCTGACAGGACGACTGTCAGGGTGTCTTGCGTGAATCCGACGTCGGTAATTTGCACGGCCATCTGACGTCCCAATCTGGCAAAATTAGCAGGCAGCGGGAAGACTTTTCGGGCGCCGGAAGAGTCAATGCAAGTTTCTCGCCAGAGGCATTCGGAGGTGACAGTCCCGACCGATCGGGCTAGGCAAACTGCCTAAGGGTTCAGGCGGCTGCGCGCTCGGTATTGGGGTCATGAAGCACGTAGCCACGGCCCCCATACGGCTCGATGTACTCTTCGCCGGCCCGACGGATCTTCTGCCGCAGCTTGCAGATGAAAGGTCGATGATCCTCAGCTCGGGCTCGTCTCGGGCAGTGGCGAAGTATGGTAAGCGACCTTTAACTCCTAACCCAAGAATCCACTGTTCTGCAGTACGCGCCGCCCGGGTCTACGTACTGTGTGACGGAGCGGCCGATCCTTGCAATCTCGGCCTCTGCCGCTTACCGGAAACTTCGATCGCGCACTCCAGGGAGAACCTTGATGGGTTTCTCACAGCGATCTTGCGCCTCGATTCAACCATCGTGCAGTGCTCCGCGCGTTGGTCAGGCATGTCGGCGCGGCTATGTTCCACGCATCAATCTCTTTACGGCGAAGGGCTTTCGCAAATCCTCCCGTTTGATACGGCCGCGCCATAAACATAACGGGGTTTCGCGGTAGTGACGGGTCAAAATGTAGCGGGCGCTGCGTCTCGCATGCGGGCGGCTGACCTGGTTGCTCGCGTGAGTTCTAGCGAGCAGCGCATGCTCGATCTCATCGTGGACGGCCACTCGCTGATCAAAATAGCAGGTGAACTAGGCCTCTCGCTTGAAGAGACGGTCCTGATAAAGGCGGCTTTGCTGCGAAAGCTCGAGGCTAAGACGACCGCCGATCTCGTTCGGATCGGTTTGTATGCCCAGGCAGAAGCGGGTCACTGACCTGGCTCGCACCATCCTCGAGCGCCAACAGACATCTCGTCCAAGCGGACAGCACGGCAGTGGCCACAGTGCTGCCAGTACCACTAATCGCGCGGTTCAAGATTACACAGCTGATGGTCGCTCGAACGCTCTGGCCGGCGCCGGCTGGCTCGACGGTCAATGCGGCAGGTTGGGCGATCAAATGCCGGGCCGCCTGATCGAGATCACCGGCTGCGAGGAGCGCTTCAAATTGGTCTTCGTTGATCGCCAGCCCAACGACATCACGAAACGGCAAGGGCGTCAACTGACGCAGGTGGCTTGCATGACGCAGTGAGCTTTCAACGCCCCCCAGATCGCCGTTGGCGATCTTCTCGACCCTTCTGAACCACAATTTCGCATCCAGAGGCTCGATTGGCACCGTCATCCCGCCACTCTTACTCAGCACAAGAGCGGCGCACCTAAAGGAATATCAGCATTTTTCAACGAATATGGAGTGCAGCGCAGAGTATCTGCCTGTCCTGCGGGATCGATGTGAGTTTCCACTCGCGTGGCAGGTCGTAGCGGTCGGCGACGGCTCGCCACATGGCAATGCCGGCTTCATCGCCAGCATTCGCAAGGCGAACGATCTGCTCCGCGATGTGCTCGGGTCCCCTGCGGCCGTGGGTCTTCTCTACCCACAGCGCGACGCCCCTCAGTTCCTGCTCGCCGGTCATGGCAGCAGCCATGCGAATGACTGAGCGAGGCCCGCGAGCATCAGCACACCGAGGACGCAGGCTTCAACCGTTATCCGTCGTTCTTCATTCATGCGCGTAACCGGAGCCTAGAATGCGCCTCCGCGAGCACGCTAGCGCGATGCTCGCAAATGAAGCCCGTGAGCGCGGATCGCCGGCGGCTCGAGCTTCGTCCTTGCAGCAGATCATCCCCTTCGCTGCGACTCGTCTGAGCGTGAGATCTTCGGCAGCTGGTCGATCCTGCGCCTTGCCGACCCCACCTCGTTGGCAGCGATCAGCACCGGCTTGGGCGCAAAATTCCTATCTAATGCGGACAATCACGGTGTCCGCCTTTACCGAACATTCGGATCTGAGGCGCACAGGCTGAAGCAGCAATTCGAGCTCGGGTCGATGACTGCCGCTTACATTCTCGGCATAAACATGTTCGTCGCGGCTGTCTTCGCCGTCGCATTCGGTGTGGTCGCAGCGACCAATCGCGCCGCCCTTGGCGCCCGCTGGATGGCGGCTGGATACGCGCTCGGCATCATCGACATATTGCTCGAGATCGGATTACACTGGCAGACTGATCCCACGCCGTTCGCGGTCAGCATCTTCCTGGTCTTCCTAGCTGCGACGACTCTATGCTTGATTGGTGTCGCTACCCACTATCGGAGCCCGCCGCCGCGCGCCGCTATCAGCGCGATCTGGATCGCAAGCCTGCTCGCCATTCCGATCATCTTCACGCTGCCCTACGGATCAGCGCTGCGCGCGCTGCTTTATCAGGCGCCCTATATTGCCGCGCAATCCCTGATTAGCTGGGTCATCCTCCGCTCGCAAAGCCGGCAACCGCTGGACCTGCTGCTTGCGGCGCTGAGCGGGCTCACCGCCCTCACCTATCTGGCGAAGCCGGCGATCGCCATGATCGTAGGCTCCGCGGCGGGACCCCAGTCGTACATGACGACCACCTATGCGGCGATCTCGCAAAGCATCGGGTCGGTCACTCTCATCACGCTGGCGCTTGTCCTGCTCCTGGTCATGATGCGCGACACCACGGCGGAGATGATCGCCCGGTCCGAAACCGATCCGCTGTCGGGAGTGCTCAATCGGCGTGGCTTCGAGGCGCAGGCGGTGCGATTATTGGCGTCCGCGCGACAGACGAACCAGCACGTCGCAATCGTGACCGCGGATCTCGACCATTTCAAATCAATAAACGACGAGTTTGGTCATGCGGCCGGAGATGGCGTCATCGCGCATTTTGGCAGGCTGCTCCGCGAGCTGGCGAACGAGCATGCGATCATTGCCCGGCTGGGCGGCGAGGAGTTTGCGGTCCTGCTCCCTGGAGCCAACGTGGTGCAAGGCCGTCGCTATGCAGAGGCGGTACGTGCAACGCTCGCAGCTGCTCCGCTAGATGTTCTGGCGGGCAAGCGCGTCGTCACGGCATCGTTCGGCGTGGCCCAGAAGGCGCCCGAGGATAGCTTCTTCGAGCTGCTCCGGCGGTCCGACGTGGCTCTCTACAAAGCGAAGCGAGGCGGACGAAACAAGGTGTGCCTGTCACTGATGGAATGGCCAGCCTCATCGGCCCTCGCGTCCGTGGGCTGACACGTAGGTGTGCGATTGGCAGTTCGGCGGTTGATTGGTTTTTGCCATGCGCGAAACGACAGCCAACCCCCTTCCGCTGACAAAAGCGGCTGTTCCGCAAATGAGCCGAAAGCGGACTTTCCGCTCCTGGGCCAAGGTGCCGTCAAAGCTGACCTGCGCTGCACTCGCTCGACGCGGGCGAGATCACAGACAAGGGCTACATCAACCATCGCACCGTGCTCAATCGCCGGAGGGCGATCGTCGCGGAGATGTACCGATGCACGACTTGGCGCTCGATTCACAAACTCGAATGAGTGGAGCTAATTATCTTAGCTCAATTCATCGATCTGATGACCGTGGTCTGTGACACTGAATTCCGGGGACGGCTTGCCTACCGTGAAGAACGGGTCACCGGATTTTTCCGGAAATTTTCGTTAGTTAACGCGTCAGCACACTTGCAGGCCACGCCGGGCCGGGCTGATGACGAACGGCGCTGAACGGTGGGATTGCTGTCACTTCTTATGCCGAACTTAACCAATCCATCACCGTCGATCGCCTAGGACGTGCCCATGAGTGCCGTGCCTGTCGTTCTGATCGCCGATGACGAACCGCTGTTGACCGAACTGCTGGAATTCCGCCTCGGGGCGCGCGGTTACCAGACCGTGGTCGCGCATGACGGGCGTGAGGCGTTGGCCAAGCTCGACGAGGCGGAGCCACAGGCGGTGGTGCTCGACATGATGATGCCGGTGCACGACGGCTTCGAGGTGCTGCGGCGAATGCGTGCGAACAGCAAGTACGCCGAAACCCCGGTGATCATGCTCACTGCGCGGCGTGGCGAGGCCGATGTCGTCGGCGCGCTGGAACTCGGCGCGGACGATTATCTGGTGAAGCCGTTCCTCCCAGAGGAGCTAATGATCCGCCTGGGGCGGTTGCTGGCCGGCAAGAAGGTATGATGCGCATGAAGCTCGGCCTTGCGCTGGCCGCGGCGCTGGCCTCCATGCCTGCCGCAGCCCAGGTGCCCAGCGGATACGACGCGGCGGTCGCCGCACGGCAGGCCGGCCGGCCGATTGAGGCGAAAAGCTTGCTCGAAGCATGGCTGGCAGCGCACCCCGGCGATGCCGACGCGCAATTGCAGCTCGCCTATGCCGAACTCGCGCTCGGCCATCTCGAGGCCGCGCAAGCGGGTTTCGAGGCGGTCCTGCGGCAAGCGCGCGACTATGCCGACGCGCGTGAAGGATTGGCGGCAGTCGCCGCGCGCCGGGCGACGGTGCACGACGCTGACGGCGGATTCTTCTCGCTCGAGGGCGCACTGAGCGATCTTTCCCGCGGCGCGCGCGTTTGGACCGAGGTCGCGGCGGACCTGCAGGTTCCGGCAGGCAAGCGAACGACCCTCGGGGCTCGCGCGGCGTATTACCACCGCTTCGGCCTCAACGACGTCGAACTCGTCGGGCGTGTCGGCGTACACCCATCGGACAACATCTGGTTGCGCGCGCACGCCGGCGGCACGCCCAATGCCGATTTCCGTCCCGAGATCGAGCTCGGCGGCGGGATCGATGTCCGCCTATCGCAGGGCAATGCGACCGTGCTGACCCTCGATGGCGCCTATCAGCGCTTCCCGTTGCAGGACGTGGTCACCATCAACCCGGGCGTCGTGCAATACCTCGATGGCGGCAAAGCCTGGATCACGCTGCGCGGGATCGGCACCGCAGCTTACGGCGGACCGCTGGAAGTGGGCGGCCTGCTACGCGGCGACTATGTCCCGGCCGCCCACTGGCGCGTGTTCGGCGGCGCATCGAACGGTCCCGACTCCGATCTTGGTGTCGTCACCCGCGTCACGGCCCTGTTCGGCGGAGTCGAGGCCCCGCTCGGCAACCACTTCGGGGTCACCGGTTCACTCGCGCGCGAATGGCGCGACGGCGGGTTCGATCGCACCGAGTTCCGGCTGGGCGTGAAGGCGCACTTTTGACCACGCTCGTTTCGCTGTGGGATTTTTCGCTGCTGCTCTGCTCCGTCGCGCTGCTCGGAGTGGCCGGGCTACTGCTCGCACGCGTCATCACCGAAGGCAGCGCGCGCCGGCGTGAGGACATGCGCCGCAAGCTCCTGCCCGCGATGATTCGCGGCGAAGTGGCCGACGTCGGCAATTCGAAGCGCGTCCGCAGGGTCGCCGCGACCCTTACGCTCGAACTCGCCGAACTCGTGCGTGGCACCGACCGCGAGGCGCTGGTCACGGCGGCGACCGCGACCGGCGCGACGGAAGAACTCGCCAGGCGCTTGCGCGCGCGCGCACCGCAGGACCGGCTGGTCGCGGCCGAAGCGCTGGCGATGTTCCCCGCCTATACGCCCGCCGTCACCAGGATCGCGCTGGCCGATCCCAGCCCTGATGTGCGGCTCGGCACCGCTCTCGCGCTGGCGCAGGAGGGCCGCGCGCCGCCTGCGGGCGAACTGGTGCGCAAGCTGGGCATCGGCACGAGCGAGAACTCGCTGCTGGTCGTCTCGCTGATGCGCGACCTCGTTAAGACCGATCCGCAGGCGGTCGAAGCATTGCTCTACGATCTCGACCTGCCCGATGCCGCGAAGCTCGCAGCGACCGATGCGCTGGCCGAAAGCGGCGCAGTCGATCACGCGCCGCTGGTCGCGTGGATGGCGGAAGCGACGGGCGAGGACAGCGACCTCCAGCCGCGCATCTTCCGCGCGCTCGGCCGGTTGGGCCATCCCGCCGGGCACGCTGCGATCCTGACCGGGCTCGACAGCCCGTCGTGGCAGGTACGCTCGTCGGCATCCGAAGCGGCTGGCCGCTCGGCGCTCAAGGCAGCCGTCCCGCGTCTGGCGGAGCTGCTCGACGA
>JAEWKG010000008.1 GCA_023386135.1 Pseudomonadota bacterium
CGCCTGCAGCGCGAGGCGGAAGAAGCACGCCTCGCCACGCTCGCCGAGCAGACCGAGCGTGAGGCGCAGGAACGCGCCCGCGCGATCGAGGACGAGAAGCGCCGCGCCGAAGCCAACCGCGAGGCCGAAGCCGCGCGCGCTCCCGCGCCCGAGCCCGAGGCCGCGCCCGCGTCCGCGGAGAGCACCGAGGGCGAGAGCGACGACGCCAGCGAAGCAGGTGCCTCCGCACCCGTCGCGCGCCGCTTCACGCCGGTCGCTCGGCCCGAGATCAAGAAGCCCGAGCCCAAGAAGAAGGAAGAAAAGCGCCCCGGCCAGTCCGCCGACCGCGGGGCCGGCGGCGACCGCCGTTCGGGCAAGCTCACCGTCACCCGGGCGCTCAACGAGGACGAAGGCCGCCGCGCCCGCAGCCTCGCGGCGCTCAAGCGTGCCCGCGAGAAGGAACGCCGCACCCACGGCGGCCCCGCGACTCCACGCGAGAAGCAGGTCCGCGACGTGGTCGTGCCCGAGGCGATCACGGTGCAGGAACTGGCCAACCGCATGGCCGAGAAGGGCGCCGACCTGGTGAAGGCGCTGTTCAACATGGGCATGATGGTCACCGTCAACCAGACGATCGATCAGGACACCGCCGAGCTGCTGGTCGAGGAATTCGGCCACAACCTGACCCGCGTTTCCGCCAGCGACGTCGACATCGACACCAGTGTCGATACCGATGCCGAAGACACGCTGAAGCCGCGTCCGCCGGTGGTGACCATCATGGGCCACGTCGATCACGGCAAGACCTCGCTGCTCGACGCCCTGCGCGGCACCGACGTGGTGAAGGGAGAAGCCGGCGGCATCACCCAGCACATCGGCGCCTATCAGATCACGACGAAGGGGAAGGACAAGATCACCTTCCTCGACACTCCGGGCCACGCCGCGTTCACCGAAATGCGCGCGCGCGGCGCGAACGTGACCGACATCGTTATCCTGGTGGTCGCGGGTGACGACGCGATCATGCCGCAGACGATCGAGGCGATCAGTCACACCAAGGCGGCCGGCGTGCCGATGATCGTGGCGATCACCAAGTCCGACCGTCCCGAGTACAACGCGCAGAAGATCCGCGAACGCTTGCTCGAGCACGAAGTCATCGTCGAATCGATGAGCGGCGAAGTGCAGGACGTCGAGGTTTCGGCCAAGACCGGCGCGGGCCTCGACGAGCTGGTCGAGAAGATCCTTCTTCAGGCCGAACTGCTCGAACTGACGGCCAACCCCGATCGCGACGCCGAGGCGACCGTGATCGAGGCGCAGCTCGACAAGGGCCGCGGGCCGGTGGCGACGGTGCTGGTCACTCGCGGTACTCTGAAGCGCGGCGATACCTTCGTGGTCGGCACCGAGAGCGGCCGCGTGCGCGCGCTGGTCGACGACAAGGGCAAGCAGATCAAGGAAGCCGGCCCGTCGGTCCCGGTCGAGGTGCTCGGCCTGGGCGGCGTGCCCGACGCCGGCGACGCGCTGACCGTGGTCGAGAACGAGCAGCGCGCCCGCGAGGTTGCGCAGTACCGTCAGGAGCAGGCGACCGCCAAGCGCACCGCGCTGGCGCCGACCAACTTCGACACGATGTTCTCGAACCTCAAGACCAACGTGGTCGAGTACCCGGTGGTGGTGAAGGCGGACGTGAAGGGCTCGGTCGAAGCGATCGTCAACGCGCTCCACGCGATCTCGAACGACGACATCAAGGTCCGCGTGCTGCACGCGGGCGCAGGTGCCATCACCGAGAGCGACGTGGTGCTGGCGGCCGCCTCGAAGGCGCCGATCATCGGCTTCAACGTGCGTCCCAACCCCAAGGCGCGCGAGCTGGTGGCGCGGGACAAGGTGCGGATGATGTATTACGACGTCATCTACCACCTGACCGAGGAGGTCTCGAAGGAGATGGCCGGCGTGCTCGGCCCGCTCAAGATCGAGAACGTGCTCGGCCGTGCGGAGGTCAAGCAGGTGTTCCCGGCCGGCAAGCGCGACAAGGCGGCGGGCCTGCTCGTCGTCGAAGGCGCGATCCGCAAGGGCCTGTTCGCCCGTCTTACCCGCGAGGACGTCATCGTTTCGGCGACCACCATCCAGTCGCTGCGGCGCTTCAAGGACGACGTGGACGAAGTGCGCGCCGGCCTCGAATGCGGCGTGGTGCTGGCCGACACCAACGACATCAAGGCGGGCGACCAGCTCGAGGTGTTCGAGGTCGAGGAGCGCGAGCGCGTCCTCTAACCGATGGCGCGCTACGTCGCTCTGCTCGGGTCGATCAACGTCGGCGGCAACCGGCTGAAGATGGACGAGCTGAAGGCGGCGCTGGAGGACGAGGGGTTCGCAAACGTCGCGACGGTGGTGGCGAGCGGCAACGTGCTGTTCGACCACCCGCGCGCGGAGGATGCGAAGCTGGAGGACGAGATGGCCGCGGTGGTCAAGGACCGCTTCGGCATCGCGACTTTCGCGGCGGTGAGGACGAAGGTAGAGCTGTCAGCGGCAATCGAGGAAAGTCCGTTCGCGGGGAAGGGTGAGAACAAGTTCGTCCACGTCCACTTCGTCAGCAAACAGCCGACCAAGGCGCAGTTCGAGCAACTGATCGCGGACCACGAGGGCCGAGGCGCTGAGAAGCTTGCACCCGGCACCCGCGCGCTGCACATCGACTTCGTGGACGGCGTCGGCACCAGCAAGCTCACTAGCGCCTTCATCGAGAAGCGGCTGGGCTGCAAGGGGACCGCGCGCAATGTGCGGTCGATCAAACGGATTATCGAGAAGCTAGGCTAATGGCGCAGCGCGCATCCACTCCCGAACAGCAGTCGGTCCGCGTCCTCAAGGTGGGCGAGCGGGTGCGGCATATCCTCAGCGAGCTGCTCGCCCGCGGCGAGGCGCACGACGATGTGCTGACCGCGCACTCGGTCTCCGTCACCGAGGTCCGCATGACCCCCGACCTGCGCAACGCCAACGCCTACGTGAAGCCGCTGCTGGGCGAGGACGAGGCCGCGGTGCTGAAGGCATTGCGCACCAACACCGCGTTTTTCCAGCGCGAGGTGGCGAAGCGCCTCGGCCTCAAGTTCGCCCCGCGCCTGTCGTTCAAGCCCGACGAGAGCTTCGACGAAGCCGACCGCATCGAGCGGCTGCTCAATGATCCCAAGGTGGCGCGCGATTTGGGAGACTTGGGCGAGGACTGAACGCTACTCGTTCAACTCGCCCAGTGAATGACCATCCCGTCGTTCACCCAGCGGTCGCCCTCCTTGCGCAGCGCGAACAGCGTGCCTCCGCCGCACAGCGACCCGCAATTCCCGTACCCGATTTCCACGTAGGCGCGTCCGTCGATCTCGACGGGCGTGGTGATGTAGCGGGTGACTTGGCACCCTTCGCCGTCCAGGGGCATGCCGAATTGGCTGCGATCGATCTCGAGCACGTGGCCTTCGCCGGCAAGAATGCGTTGGAAGTCGCCGGTGCGATCGAATTCATCGGGTGCTGGTCGGAAGAAGCCGTGCGATTGCTGGGCGAGCAACATCGGAATCCCCGACATCTTGGCGAGGTCGCCGCCTTGGGCGAGGCAGGCCCCATCCTCGACCCTTAGCGAGGAGACACCGGTCGGATTGCGGTCGTCGGGATCGCCCGCGCGCAACGTGTCGATCACCGCTTGGCCCTCGTATTCCGCGGCGCTCGTTGCTGAGGTCAGGAGCAGGCCCGCCAGGGCCGGTACCACAGCCAATCCGCGAACGATGGATAGCCTCATCTCGTCCCCTTGTTCCGCAAGCCGCCAGTGTGCAGACACCCTCCTCGATGGCCAAGCTCTATTTCTACTACGCCAGCATGAATGCGGGGAAGAGTTCGACCCTGTTGCAGGCGGATTTCAATTACCGCGAGCGCGGGATGCGGACGATGCTATGGACCGCGCGGCTCGACACCCGCAGCGAGGGCATGGTGCGCAGCCGGATCGGGCTGGAGGCGGATGCGCATCACTATATGCCGGAGACCGATCTCTACGCGGCGGTCTTAGCCGCGCACCGGATCGAGCCGGTCGATTGCGTGCTGATCGACGAGGCGCAGTTCCTGACCCGCGAGCAGGTGTGGCAGTGCGCCCGGCTGGCCGACCAGGAGCGTATTCCGATCGTCTGCTACGGCCTGCGCACCGATTTCCAGGGCGAGCTGTTCCCCGGCTCGGCGGCACTGCTCGGCATCGCGGACAAGCTCGTCGAGCTGAAAGGCGTGTGCCACTGCGGGCGCTAGGCGACGATGAACCTGCGGGTCGACGCCAGCGGCGCCGCGGTGCGCGAGGGCGAGCAGACCGAAGTGGGCGGCAACGACCGCTACGTCGCACTTTGTCGCCGCCACTTCAGCGAGGCGATCGGGCACCCTAAGTAAGCGCCATGTCCGACACGCTGCTGCAAATCGTCCTGCTGGTCCCGTGCCTGGTGATCGCGATCGTGTTCCACGAGGTCGCGCACGGCTGGGCCGCGCTCGCGCTGGGCGATCCGACCGCCAAGGAGCGGCGGCGGCTGACGCTCAATCCCATCCGCCACGTCGATCCGATGGGCACGCTGGTGGTGCCGGGGGCGCTCGCGCTGTTCGGCGGCCCGGTGTTCGGCTGGGCCAAGCCGGTGCCGGTCAACTTCAACCGCTTGCGCAATCCACGTCTCGGCATGATGCTGGTGGCGGCCGCGGGGCCGGCGACGAACCTGCTGCTGGCCGCGCTCGCCGCAGTGCTGATCGGGTTGGTTGTCCCCACCGACGCGACGCTCGACTTTGCGCGCGGGGTGCCCCAAGTGGTGACGCCGGACGGCGCGTTATCGTTGCTCGGCAGCGGGCTGGTATTGTTCATCCTGATCAATACCTTCCTGGCGCTGTTCAACCTGTTGCCGATTCCACCGTTCGACGGTTCGCACATTGTCGAAGGCGCGCTGCCCCGCGCGGCGGCGCGGCAGTACGCGAAGCTGCGCAGCGTCGGCATGCTGCTGTTCGTGGTGTTGATCGCCGCGAGCTGGGCGTTTCCGGATGCCAATATCATCGGCCGCCTGATCGGCCCGCCGGTGACGTGGGTGATCGACCATTTCCTCGCGTTGTCGGCGTGGATCGCCGGTGCCTGACCAGCCGCACGGTTGGCTGATCCTCGACAAACCGCGCGGGCTCGGATCGACCCAGGCGGTCGCGGCGGCCAAGCGCAACCTGCGCGAGGCGGGCTACGGCAAGGTCAAGATCGGCCACGGTGGCACCCTCGATCCGCTGGCCGAGGGCGTGCTCCCCATCGCGCTGGGCGAGGCGACCAAGCTTGCCGGGCGGATGCTCGATGCGAGCAAGGTCTATGACTTCACGGTGCGCTTCGGCGAGGAGACCGATACGCTCGATACCGAGGGCGCGGTGATCGACCGGTGCGAGCGGCTGCCGACGCTGGCCGAGATCGAGGCCGTGCTGCCGCGGTTCACCGGGCCGATAGAGCAGGTGCCGCCGGCCTATTCCGCGCTCAAGGTTGATGGCCGGCGGGCGTACGATCGCGCGAGGGCGGGGGAGCAGGTCGAGCTGGCCACGCGGTCGGTGACCGTATTCGCGCTCGAAATCCTCCCCGGAACGGGGA
>JAEWKG010000105.1 GCA_023386135.1 Pseudomonadota bacterium
CGATATCTACACTATCCTCTTCGTCGGCAGCGTCAGTTGTGTATAAGATACAGACAAACGACCGGGACCTGTGCTCCGGGGCTATGGGGCCTAGAGACAGGCTTCCAGATACGCTTGGTCGAAGCCGAATTGGCGCGCCTTTTCCAGCGTATACGGGCGCAGGCCGCTCGAGCGAAACTCGCCGAGAATCTTGCCGTCCTCGGTCTCGTCCAGGTACTCGAACTTGAACAGTTCCTGGGTCACGATCACGTCGCCCTCCATGCCGATCACCTCGGTCACGTTGGTGGTGCGGCGCGAACCGTCGCGCAGCCGCTTGACCTGGACGATGAGGTCGACCGATTCCGCGATCTGGCGGCTGATCGCCTCTTTCGGGATCTTGATGTCGCCCATCAGGATCATGTTTTCCATACGGCCGAGGCACTCGCGCGGGCTGTTGGCGTGGAGCGTGCACATCGAGCCGTCGTGCCCGGTGTTCATGGCCGCGAGCAGGTCGAAACACTCGGCGCCGCGAATCTCACCCAGGATGATGCGGTCAGGCCGCATACGTAGGGCGTTCTTGACGAGGTCGCCGATGGTGATCGCGCCCTGGCCTTCGAGGTTCGGCGGGCGGGTTTCGAGCGGCAGCCAGTGCGGCTGCTGCAGGCGAAGTTCGGCCGCGTCCTCGATGGTCAGCACGCGCTCGCCCGGGTCGATCATCTTCGACAGGGCGTTGAGCATGGTCGTCTTACCCGAACCGGTACCGCCCGAGATGACGACGTTCATCCGGCACGCGCCGGCAATCTTGAGCGCGGTCGCCATCTTGTCCGACATCGACCCGAAGTCGCGCAGCATGTCGATGGTGATCGGCTTTTCGGAGAACTTGCGAATCGAGATCGCGGTGCCGCGCAGGGATAGCGGCGGCACGATCACGTTGACGCGGCTGCCGTCCTTGAGGCGGGCGTCGGCGAGCGGCGTGGTCTGGTCGACGCGGCGGCCGACCTGGTTCACGATCCGCTGCGCGATCTGGAACAGGTGCTGCTCGTCGCGGAAGCGGATCGGGGCGCGCATCAGCTTGCCCTTCTTTTCGATGTAGGTCTGGTCCGGCCCGTTGACCATGATGTCGCTGACGTCGGGGTCGTTGAGCAGCTCTTCCAAGGGGCCGAAGCCGAGCAGCTCGTCGATCAGCACCTTTTCGAGCGCGAACTGCTCGCGCCGGTTGAGGGTGACCTTGAGCTCGGCGAGCACCTCGAGGATGATCGGGCGGAATTCTTCGCTGAGCTCGTCCTTGGTCAGCGTCGCCGCCGCTTCGGGATCGACCCGCTCGAGCAGGCGCGGGAGCACCTGTTCCTTGATCTTGTGGACGCTCGCTTCGAACCCGCCGACCTGGCTGTTCGCGTCGTGAACCTGGTTCGCGCGATCCGCCAGGCGGGTCATCGCGTCGCCCTTGTTGGGCGCGGCGTCGAACGGATCGGCTTCGCCCGGAAGCGGCGGGAACTGCTCGCCGCCCGGCGCCTGCGCGGCAGCGGCGCCGCCGCCCTTCATCGGGCGCGCGACACCGAACGAAGGCCGCGCCCCGGGTGTCATCCCCGCGGGTCCGTTCCTGCGTCCGAAAGCGCTCATTCTAGGGTCCCCCGCGATGTCGGCGAAAATAGCTGTCTCGTCAGCGGCGATTACAGCATTGGCCTTTGAATAATGACTAAGATGGAAAGGTTGTTTTTTTCCTAAGTCGGCGCTGCCAGCTCCGGTTGACGGGCGTGTTCCGTCGGCGCGTTTTGCGCGGGCGTCCCGCTCGGCGAAAGGCGATGCGCCACCCAGTAACAGAACCATGCGAGGGCCAGGCCAACTGGCAGATCGACGATGTAATGCCAGCGAGATGCAATGGCGTCGATCAGGATGAAGGCAAAGAGCACACAGTACCCGGGAAACAGGACCCGCGCGTACCGGCGCGCGAACAGCAGGAACAGGAACGTGCATCCGGCATGGAGGGACGGCATCGCTGCCAGCCCCAACGTGAAGTGCCGGGCGCCCTCGCTCGCCAGCCAAGTGCCGCCGCCGGTTACGTTGGCATGGTAGGCCTGCAGCAGGACTGCTTGCGTCTCGGTCGCCTGCGGCTCAACCCCGCGTTCGTAAAGGAACGGCCCCAGCGCCGGCATGACCAGATAGCAGAGCGCGCCCAGCGACTGGATCAGCAGCGCGGCCAGCACGAGCTTGCGAAAATGCTGCGACGTGACGATCGCGTGATAGCAGAAGCTGCCGTAAAACAGCGTGATGAAAGCGTAGAGATACGCGCCCGAAGTCAGCGGCACGATTGTGCTGATCGACCGGCGAAGGGAAAAGCACAGCTCGACCAAGGGGCGCAGCGCCTGGTCGATCCGCCAATAAAGTCCGTCCCACAGCAGCGGGTTGATGTGCGGGGCCCACAGCTTGACCGAGAAATGGCACAGCAGCACGACGACGTAGCACGGCAGGGCGAGCAGAAATGTCCAGGCGCGCTTGTCCTTTTGTCCGACCAGCACGAGCACGGACCACAGCGCCAATCCAGCGAGCGGATACAGATAGTGCATCCCGACGAACACCGCCGACTGCGGGTCCGGGAGCACGACCGGAAGGCGCAGAGCGACGGACAGCAGCGCGGTGATAGCCGCCATCGCCGCAGCCACGCATACTTCGGGATAGCGGGTCAGCTGTTTGATGAGCTTCCTCCTTGGACTGATACGCCAGTTGCGCGTTGCGGCGATCCGGTGGCGATGGCGGCCAGGAACAACAGGGCGAAGAGGATCGGCAGCGGGTGGTAAAGCGCGCCCTCAAGCACGGACATCGCCGCCAGCCCCATGAAGCCGCATGCTGCCGGTGCGTTCGCTGTGCATGCGCTTCGGCCCAAGCTGCGCAGCGGCCACAGAACCCGGCCGACTAGCGCGGCTATCGCAGCCAGGCCTGGTATGCCCCACTCGTACAGGATCTGGAGCACGACGTTGTGGGGGTGGTTGTAGAACACGCCGGAGCGGGCGAAGATCATGGTGCTGAACTGGCCTTCACCGTGGCCCAGCCATGGCTGTGCAACGATCGCCTGCAAGGTCCATCGCCAGAGCTGGAGCCGGGACGAGCTGTACTCGTCCATCCCCCTCACACCCGCTTCAGGCACCACGCGCCGCAAGCTATCGAAACCCCACAGCGGGTCGAACGACAATGCCTGCACGACCGGGAACACGACGGCGACCGCCACCACGACCATCGCAATCACGCGCCAGCGCGCGCGGGGCTCAGCGATCGCCAAGCTGGCCAGCAGCGCAACGATCGCCGCCGCCAGGGCCGCGCGGCCGCCGCTCCAGCACACAAGGAAGATTCCTGCGATGAGCAGGATGACGGGCATAATGCGCCGCCCGTCGGGCCCGCCGCCCGCAATTAGGCCGAGCGCAGCGCCAAACACTGGCAGCCCGTAGAATCCGATCTGGCGAACGTTGCTGACGCCGACCCCGAAATAGTACCATGGAAACCCGGCCACGTGGCTGAGAAGGACCGCGCACACCGCAGCGAGGATGGCATATCCCGCCAAGCCCCAGGAACCGGCGATGATCAGGTCGGCGGCGCATTCTCGCTCCCTCAACCGGTCGAACAGCGCCAAAGCGGTGACGCCGTGCAGCAGCGTCCCCAAGGCAAGCGCGATCGCCACAGCGCGATCGAACGGCGCGAACGCGGCGGCCACGACGACGGAAGCGAGCCACAAGACTGCTGCAAAGCGCGTGAACCGGTCGAGGCGCCGCCAGCTTTCCGCGAGGCTAAACCCGTCTGCCATCGCGATCAGGACGATCACGGCTTCGGCAACCCGGACCGGGATCGCCAGCGATCGCAAGGTCAGCTGGAAATCGGGCACGGTCTGAAAGGTGAGCAACGCGTAAAGCGACGGCATCAGAAGCAGCGTGCACGCGGCGCCGACGCCGAAGACCGACTTGTCGCTCTCTCTGCCCGAGATTTTGAACAAGGGAAGGGTAGGGAAGCGTGGCATGCCCACAGCACTAACGCGGCATGGTTAACGCGGCGTATAAGCGAGGCGGAGAGTTCGGTGCTTCTTATTGGTGATGGCGCTAACGCAGCTGAAAAGCAACGAATTCGCCTTTTCTGCGATATCACGATATGATATCGCGATATCGAAATGACCCGTATTCTGGCCGATCTTCCCGACGACGACATCAAGTGGCTCGACGCTCGGGCTGCCGAGCAGGGCAAGTCTCGCGCTTCGGTCCTGCGCGAAGCTGTAAGTGCATATAAGGTAGAAGCGAAGTCGGACGACGACCTGGCGTGGCTGGAGGAAGGGTTCGGCGCGTGGAAACATCGGACCGACATCGGCGACGCGGTTGAATGGCAGCGGCGCGAACGCGCTTCGTGGACCCGGCCCTGGGACGACGATTACGAGGATACGAAGGCCGAATTCCCCGACCTGTTCGATGCCGAGGATGACCGGCAGCGGCAGATCTACCTCGACATGGTGGCCGGTAAGTATCCGCAACCCAAGCGCCCCGACCACCGGTGAGCGGGTTCTCGTTCGATTCCAATATCCTGATCGATGCGTTGGCGGGATACGAGGCGGCGGCTGCGGAGATCCGCCGTGCGGTGGCGTTCGGCTCGCGCGCCTGGATCAGCCGGATGGTGTGGATCGAGGTTCTCGCCAAGGGAACCCCGGAAGAACTGCGACGGGCGGAGCGTTTGCTGTCTGGCTTCGGAGTGGACGAAGTCGACGCCGAGATAGCCGGCCGCGCCGCAGCGCTTCGTCGCGATCGCCCGCGGCTTCGTGCGGCCGACGCAGTCATCCTGGCCAGCGCCCTCGTTCGAGGACGCGTGCTGGTCACTCGCAATATCAAGGACTTTCCGGCCAACATGCCGGGGATCCGTGTCCCTTACATACTCTAGAGGAACGTCCAAAAAATGTGCGGAATCATCGGCATCGCCGGCAAGGAAGCAGTCGCCGACCGGCTCGTCGACGGGCTCAAGCGGATGGAATACCGCGGCTACGACAGCGCCGGTGTATGCACCGTACACGGCGGCGAGCTGATCCGCCGCCGGGCCGAGGGGAAGCTCGCCAACCTCGTGAAGGAGCTCGCCGCGCATCCAGCGCCTGGCAACATCGGCATCGCGCACACCCGCTGGGCCACGCACGGCGCGCCGACCGCGAATAACGCTCACCCGCACGCCACCGAACACGTCGCGCTAGTGCACAACGGGATCATCGAAAATTTCAAGCCGCTGCGCGACGAGCTGATCGCCGATGGCCGCCGGTTGGAAAGCGAGACCGACAGCGAAGTCGTCGCCCACCTCGTCAGCCGCGAGGTCGAGCGCGGTGCCTCGCCGGAAGAGGCTGTCAAGGCAGTACTGCCCCGCCTGCGCGGTGCGTTCGCACTGGCGATCGCGTTCAAGAGCCATCCCGACCTGCTGATTGGCGCGCGGCTCGGCTCGCCGCTGGTGTTGGGCTACGGCGAGGGCGAAACCTACCTCGGCTCCGACGCGCTCGCGCTGGCGCCGCTGACTCAGCGCATCGCCTATCTCGAAGAGGGCGACTGGACCGTCATCACCCGCGACGGCGCGCAGGTGTACGATGCCGGCAACAATCCCGTGACGCGTGAAATCACCACCTCCGGCGCCTCGGCCGCGGCGGTCGAGAAGGGCAACTACCGCCACTTCATGCAGAAGGAGATCTACGAGCAGCCGATCGTCGTCGCGCAGACGCTGCGCAGTTACATCCGCCAGGTCGACAGTACCGTGGCGCTGCCGCAGATCGACTTCGACCTCTCCACCATCCGCCGCATCACCATCGTCGCCTGCGGCACTTCATTCTACGCGGGGATGGTCGCCAAGTACTGGTTCGAGACTTTTGCCCGCGTTCCGGTCGACATCGATTACGCCAGCGAGTTCCGCTACCGCGAGCCGGTGCTCGAGGACGGCGGCCTGTCGCTGTTCATTTCACAAAGCGGCGAGACCGCCGATACCCTTGCGGCGCTGCGATATTGCAAGCAGGCTGGGCAGACGATCGCGGTGGTGGTCAACGTGCCGACCAGCTCGATGGCGCGCGAAGCGGACCTGCTGCTGCCGACCCATGCCGGGCCGGAGATCGGGGTTGCCAGCACCAAAGCCTTCACTTGCCAGCTCGCAGTGCTCGCCGCGCTTGCCGCCCACCTTGCGGTCAAGAAGGGCAAGATGGACCGCGCCGAGGAGCAGGAAGTCGTGCGCCACCTGCTGGAGGCGCCCGCCGCACTCAACGCCGCGCTCGATCACGACGACGACATCGCCGCGATGGCGCACCTGATCGCCCCGGCGCGCGATGTGCTCTATCTCGGCCGCGGGCCGGACTATCCGCTGGCGCTCGAAGGCGCGCTGAAGCTCAAGGAAATCAGCTACATTCATGCCGAGGGCTATGCCTCGGGCGAGATGAAGCACGGACCGATCGCGCTGATCGACGAGGCGGTGCCCGTCATCGTTCTGGCGCCGAGCGGCCCGCTGTTCGAGAAGACCGTCTCCAACATGCAGGAAGTCCGTGCCCGCGGCGGCAAGATCGTGCTGATCTCCGACGAAGAGGGCTTGGCCGAGGCGGGTGAGGGGTGCCTCGCGACGATCGCCATGCCCAAGGTGCATCCGCTGATCGCGCCGCTGGTTTATGCCGTGCCGGTGCAACTTCTCGCCTATCACGTCGCGTGCGTGAAGGGCACCGACGTCGATCAGCCGCGCAACCTTGCGAAGTCGGTCACGGTGGAGTGACCGGTTTCGCCGGGATCGTCTTCGACTTCGACGGGGTGATCGCCGACAGCGAGATGATCGCTAACGCCACCCTCGCCGAGACGCTGACCGCTATCGGCCTGCCGACGAGCTACGACGACAGCCTGCGCGACTACTGCGGGCACAACTGGCGCGAGACCGAGCGGCGTATCGTCGAACGGCTCGGCCGTCCACTGCCGCACGATTTCCGCGAGAGGCAGCGGCGCGCGGCAGGTGCACGGTTCGAGCAGGAGTTCGCCGCGGTGCCCGGCGCCGCCGAATTCCTCGACCGGACGCGGCATCTCGAGCGGGCGATCGCCTCGTCGAGCAGCACCGAATGGCTGGCCCTCGCGCTCGAGCGGATCGGTCTCGCCCACCATTTCGAGGGCCATCTGTACAGCGCGGCCGACATGGCCCGCGGCAAGCCGTCTCCCGACATCTACCTCCGAGCGGCGCGCGGCTTGGGACTGGCGCCGGAGGATTGCATGGCGATCGAGGACTCGCCGGTCGGTGCCAGCGCGGCGGTGGCGGCGGGCATGCATGTCGTGGGACTTGTCGCGGGCGGACATATTGCCGATCGCGCGCGTCATGCAGAGCAGTTGCGCGCGGTCGGCGTGCACCAAATCGCAAATTCGTTCGCCGAAATCGTGGTTTAGCGGCGCTCGCCAAGCCTCCCGCAAAACGGCGCTATGGTTAATTTCCGCTTGCCCCGGAATGCGGTTTTTATCCTTATGCCTCCGCGATTTACCGGGCCATAACCTTTCCCGCGCTAACCCGGCAGGGTGAACGATCGCACCAGTCCCGCACCCGACGCTCCGCCGGAGATGCCGCTGCTGGCCATTTTGGGCCTGCAGGACCCGGCTGGCGCGGATTGGAGCCGGCTCCGCGGGTTGCAGTATGCCCAGCTCATCCGCACGGTGAAGCAGCGGATCGCGGTGCATGCGGCATGCGCGATCCTGTCGATGGGGCTCTATGCGGGTAAGGCGCCGGTCTGGCTGATGGTGGCGTTCGTCGCCGCGCTGCTTGCGGGGCTCGTGTACAACGTCCGCTGCAACCACGGTGTCGCCGTCGGCGACCGGCCGCGGATCACCCACGACGAAATCCTGCGCAAGGCCTATGCCTCGGCGGGCATCGCGATCGCCTGGTGCATTCCCATCCTCGGCTTTGCCGGCTTCGGCGGCGATGCCGAGCGCACGGGCGTGGGCCTGCTGGTCGCGGTCGTGCTTATGGGCTCCTCCCTGGCGTTGGGCGCGGCCCCATTGGCGACGATCATCACCGGTTTCGTGACCGGCACCGCCAGCATCGTGTGCTTCGTGTGGTTCGGACAGTACCCCATGGCGCTCGCCATTGCGCTGCTGATGGCGACCGTCACCAAGGGCGTGTTCTCGGTCGCGCGGGTGCATCTCACCGCCTGCCTCGCTGAAGCGGGCAACGTCGAGAAGAGCGAGGTCGTCTCGCTGCTGCTACGCGAGTTCGAGGAGAACCAGGGCGACTGGCTGTGGCAGGTCGACACCAACCGCATGATCCGTGGCGTTTCGCCGCGCTTCGCCTTCGCGCTCGGCCGGCCGGTCGAGGACGTCGAAGGCAAGCCGTTCCTCGAGCTGATTTCGGGCGAGGGGTGGGAGACCGGACAGTTTCCCGCCTCGCTGCACGATCTCGCCGAGCGCCTGAAGCGGCGGGAGAGCTTCTCCAACCTGCTGGTCAAGGTTGCGATCGGCCGCGAGCATCGCTGGTGGGAGCTGTCGGGCACACCGATGCTCGACGACAACGGCGCCTACCTTGGCATCCGCGGGGTGGGCTCGGACGTCACCGAGCAGCGCGAATCGAGCGAGAAGATCGCCTACCTCGCGCGCTACGACACGCTGACCGGGCTGCCCAATCGCCTGATGCTGACCGAGGCGCTCGGCGACGCGCTGCGCTACGCCGAGCAGTGGCGCACCCGGTGCGCGTTCCTGATGATCGACCTCGACCGCTTCAAGGCGGTCAACGATTCGCTCGGCCACCTGGTCGGCGACAAGCTGCTCGCGCAGGTTTCCGCGCGCCTCAAGGCGCTGATGGGCGAGAACGAACTGTGCGGCCGTTTGGGCGGCGACGAGTTCGCGATCGTGATCCGCGATTCCTCGGAGCGCGGATGCATCGAGCGGGTGGCGAAGAACGTCATCGCCCGGCTGTCGCAGCCGTACGAGGTCGATCACCATACACTCTACGTCGGCGCTTCGGTGGGCTCGGCGATTGGGCCGCGCGATGGCAAGACGGTCGAGGAGCTGATGCGCAACGCCGACCTCGCGCTGTACCGCGCGAAGGACGACGGTGGCAACGAGCACCGCAACTATGAGCCCGCGCTCCACGCCAATGCCGAGGAGCGCCGCCAGCTCGAGTTCGCGCTGCGCCGCGCGCTCGAGAAGCGCGAGCTCGAGCTCAATTACCAGCCGGTGGTCGATGCCAATTCGGAGAGCGTCGTCAGTTTCGAGGCGCTGGTGCGGTGGAACAGCGCCGACCACGGTCCGGTCAGCCCGGGCAAGTTCGTGCCCATCGCCGAAGACACCCGCCTGATCGTGCCGATCGGCACGTGGGTGATGGAGCAGGCCTGCCGCGAGGCGACCCGCTGGCCCGAGCACGTTCGCGTCGCGGTCAACGTCAGTCCGGAGCAACTGTTCGAGCCCGACTTCGCGACCGTGGTGGTGCGGGCGCTCACCGCCAGCGGGCTCGAGGCACGGCGGCTCGAGCTGGAGGTGACCGAGAGCATCTTCCTGCGCGACGCCAGTATCGCCCGCGCCAGCCTCGAGCAGGTGATGGCGCTGGGTTGCACCGTCGCGCTCGACGACTTCGGCACCGGCTATTCCTCGCTCGGCTACCTGCGCAAAATCCGCTTCTCGACGATCAAGGTCGATCGCAGCTTCGTCACCGGCGCGGGGCAGGGCAGCAAGGAAGCGCTAGCGATCATCCGTGCCGTGGTCGCGATGGCCGACAGCCTCGAGATGTCGACCACCGCCGAGGGCGTCGAAACCGCCGAGGAAGCGGAACTCATCCGCAAGCTCGGCGCGACCAAGATCCAGGGGTACTACTTCGGCCGCCCGATGTGCGCAGAGGATGCGTTGCGGCTGTTCCGCCGCCGCACCGACGTCGCCGAGCGCCTGCGGGCCTAGGCCCCGACCAGCGCTCCCACTGCGCTTTCGAACAGCGCGCGACCGTCGCTGCCGCCAAGCTCAGGCTCGATCGCCCGCTCCGGGTGCGGCATCATGCCGAGCACGTTGCCATTAGTGTTGAGGATTCCGGCGATGCGCCGCTGCGATCCGTTGCATTCGTCGGCATAGCGGAACGCGACCCGGCCTTCGCCTTCGATCCGGTCGAGCGTCGCCTCGTCGGCGAAGTAGTTGCCGTCGTGGTGCGCCACCGGCAGCGTGATCGTCGCGCCGGCATCGTAGCCGGCGGTGAACAGGGACTGGGTGTTCTCGACCATCAGCGGCGCGGCGCGGCAGGTGAAGATGAGCTGCGCGTTGCGCATCAGCGCGCCCGGCAGCAGCCCGGCTTCGGTCAGGACCTGGAAGCCGTTGCACACGCCGAGCACCGGCACGCCGCGCCCCGCGGCCTCGACCACCGCGCGCATCACCGGCGAGCGACTCGCGATGGCGCCGCAGCGCAGGTAGTCGCCGTAGGAAAAGCCGCCGGGCACCGCGATGAAGTCGAGCCGTTCGGGCAGGTCGGCATCGCCGTGCCACACCCTGAGCGCCTTCTCGCCCGAGACCTTCTCCAGCGCCACCGCCATGTCGCGGTCGCAGTTGGAACCGGGGAAGGTGATCACCGCGCCGCGGAAGGCCATCACGCGGTCTCCGACTTCTCGATGCGATAGTTCTCGATCACCATGTTGGCGAGGAGCTTGCGGCACATCTCGTCGATCGCGGCGTCGCTGGTGCCGTCCGCAACCTCGAGTTCGATCAGCCGCCCGACGCGGACGTCCTCGACCCCCGAAAAGCCGAGCCCTTCGAGGGCGTGGTGCACCGCGCGGCCCTGCGGGTCGAGCACTCCGGGCTTGAGGCTGACGTGGACGCGGACTTTCATGGGCGGGCGGCCTTCCGATGGGTGGCGGTCGCCGGCAGCCTATGGCGAACCCAGCCCCGCCCGACAAGGGTCAGCCGCCGCTTTCCCCCGCGGGGCGCGCCAGCACTTCGACCGCGGCATCGGGCGCGAGGTAGTGCGCGGCGAGCGCCTGCAGGTCCGACGCGGTCACGTTCTCGATCTGCTGCTTCGCGGCCAGGAACCGGTCGATCCGCTCGGGCTCGCTCTGCGCGCGCGCGGTGAGGCCGATCCAGCCGCCGTTGGTCTTCAAGGCGTTGTCGTAGTTTTCGAGCAGCGGCCGGCGCGCGCGTTCGAGCGTGTCCGCATCGACCGGTTCCCGCGCCAGCCGCGCCATCACCGCGCGGATCGCCTCGCGGGTCGCGGCGACGTCGGCGAGGTCGACGCCCGCGGAGACGGTGAAGGTGCCGTAGCCGCGCCACACATGCGACGGCGCGCTCGAAGCGCCGGGGGAGTAAGCCTTGCCGAGCTTCTCGCGAATCTCGTCGGTGAGCTCGATCCGCACCACGCGTTCGAGCAGCTCGAGCTGCTCCACCAGCAGCGGATCGGTATCGTCGGTGGTCGGCCAGGTCAGTTGCAGCAGCGCCTGGTTGGCCTCGCCGGTGTGCACCACGGTGCGCGGACTTCGATCGGCGGTGAAGGTACGCGTCCGGGCGTTCTCGCGCGGCACGAACGCCGGTTCGCGCGCGGGGAGGGCGCCAAGCGTCTTGCCGACCAGCGCGATGGCCTGCGTAGGATCGATGTCGCCGACCAGCGCCAGCTCGATCGCGCCGTGCGCGAGCCGCTCGCCGATCGCCTTGCGCAGCTTGGCGAACGACAGCTTCTGGTATTCAGCAGGCGGCTGGACCGTGAAGCGCGGATCGTTATCGGACAGGATGCCGCCCAGCTCCGAGCCGAGCGCGCCGCCGGGAGTCGCGTCCTTGCGCTTAAACCAGTTCGAGATTTCGCGCCGGTACTGCACCTCGCCCTGCCTGCGGTAGCCGGGGTCGGTCAGCGCCGCGGCCAGCAGGTCGAGCTGGAGCTCGAGGTCGCGCGGGGTGGTGATGCCGCTGCTGACGAAGCGGTCGCCGCCGGACGCGAAGTTCACGCTCACCGAATGCCCGGCGAGGAGCGAGGTCAGCTCGTCCTGCGAATGCTTGCCGAGGCCGCCCGCGGGCAGCTTCGAGGTCATCGCCGTCGCCAGCGGCTTGTCCCTTGTGGCAAGCAGGTCGCCGCCATCGAGGTCGAGCACGAACCGCACCCGGTCGTCCTCCAGCGCGGTCTGCTTGAGGTTGAGGCGGACGCCGTTGGAGAAGCGGACCTTGCGGATGCCGGTGCGCAGCTCGACCGTGTCGGCGACCACTTTGCCGGGCGTGCCGAAGCCGGTGTAGGCGAAGTGACCCGCGGTCGCCTGCGCCGGTGCGACGACCGGCTCGGCCACCGCCGCGTTCCATGCCGCGCGCAGCGCCTCGGCGCCGCCCTCCGGCGCGACCCGGCCCTGGAAGCGTAGCAGGGGATCGTCGAGCGGTGCGGCGTCGGCCTTCAGCGCGGCGAGCACCGTGGCCGGGGTGATCGACGGCGCAAACGCCTCGAACCGCGCCAGCGAGCTTTCGGGCGTGGCGGGCACAAGATCGTCGGCGAGGAACTGTTCGACCGCGCTCACCAGCGCGGCGTTGCTGCGCGTCGCGGCGGCGCGGGCGGCGTTCTCCTGCCCCTGGCGGATGCGCGCGACCTGCTCGGCGATCTCGGCGTCGGAGAAGCCGTAGGCGATCGCGCGCCGGTACTCGCGCACCGCGGCGGTCAGCCCATCGCGCCAGCGGCCGTCGAAGCCGTCGACGATGAGGTTGGTGGTGCGGCCCACCTCGAACACGTCGCCGGTGCCGAAGCCCGCGCCGCGGTAGGGCGCCTCGGCGCTGAGCGCGAGCGCCTGCAGCCGCCGGTTGACCGCCGCGTAAGCGATGCCTTCGAGCAGCTTCTGCCTGCGCCGGGCGATCGTGTCGGGCTCTTGCGCCCACGGCGAAAGACGCGTGACGGTGACCCGCTCCGACAACGCGGGGTCGAGGTAGATGTCCGTCTCGCCGTGCCGTGCGAGGTCCACCGGGCCCGCCTCGGGCTTGGCGGGCGCCGATGGCCCGGACCAGTCGCCTAAGCGGGCGCGGATCACCGCTTCGACCTGCGCGACATCGATCGCGCCGATCACGATCAGCACCGCGTTCGCCGGCACATAGGCGCGGCGGTAGAATGCCCGGATGCGCGCAGCGTCCGCCGCCCTCAGCGTCTCGTCGTTGCCGATCGGCAGGCGCTCGGGAAACCTTGCTCCGGGCTCGATGAAGGCCCACTCATCCTCGGTTTCTTTCTGCGCGTAGGTGGTGCGGTCGCGCTTTTCCGAGAGCACGACGCCCCGCTCGCGGTCGATGGCCTCGGGCGACAGAGTCAGCTCGCTCGCGGTCTCGCGCATCAGCATCAGCGCGGTGTCGACCAG
The DNA here is from genome assembly GCA_023386135.1 of Pseudomonadota bacterium. Lineage (GTDB taxonomy): Bacteria > Pseudomonadota > Alphaproteobacteria > Sphingomonadales > Sphingomonadaceae > Tsuneonella. The sequence continues at coordinate 13,256 of JAEWKG010000105.1, forward strand.
CTTGGGGTCGCTGCGGGGGAGGTCGAGCTTGTAGGTCGTTGCTTCGAACCCGGTCGAGGCATTGGTGTCGGCGCCGAACGCCAGCCCCTCGCGCTCGAGCAGGCGGATCATCTCGCCTTCGGGCACGTGGGGCGAGCCGTTGAACGCCATATGCTCGACGAAGTGCGCCAGCCCGCGCTCGTCGTCGGTCTCCTCCAGCGAGCCCGAGCCGATCCGGAGGCGCACCAGCACCGTCCCCTCGGGCGTGTGGTTCTCGCGCAGGACGTAGCGCATGCCGTTGGGCAGCGTGCCGAAGGTGAAGCCAGGATCGACCGGCACATCGC
>JAEWKG010000017.1 GCA_023386135.1 Pseudomonadota bacterium
GCGGCGGAACGCGGCGCGCCAGTCGGCGGCCGGTGCCCTGCCCGCACTCATCGCGCGTGTTGCCATTGCTGCTACCCCTAAAACGTCCAGAGGCTGTTATCGCAGGTGCGGGACTCGGGCGTCAAGAATCCTTGGCGTCAGGAGTCCTGCTTCAGCGCCAGTCCGTCGATCGCCGCCCATCGGCTCCAGCCGAGTTCTTTCGCCCGCTCGTAGGTCATCCCGCCGAGCGCGATGACGGGCATTTCGGCGAGCGCGGCAAGCGCGTGGAACTTCTCCGGGCCGAGCGGGGGGATGTTGGGATGCGTGCGGGTCGCGAACACCGGCGAGAGCATGGCGGCATCGGCGCCCGCCGCGTTGGCGTGCGCGATCTCGTTGGCGTCGTGGCAGGTGACGACCCGCAGCAACTCGGGCGCGTCGCCGACCGCCTCGGGCGGGCCGTAGGAGCCGGCGGCGCCCCAGGCGCGCGCCTGATCGTCGCTGCCCGACAGGATCGCCAGCAATCCGCCCTCGCTCACCAGCGGCATCAGCTCGTCGAACCGCTCGCGGCGGCTCCTGGGATCGAGGTGGTAGTGCCGGAACACGAACGCCGATCCGCGCGGCAGGGCGCGCAGCGCGCGCGGCAGCAACTCGTCGTTGCGGGCATCCGACAGGAGCCACAGATCGGGGAGTGACTGGCGCGTGACCATGGCATCGGTATAGCGCCTTTCGTCATGAACGCAGCGTTGCGCCTGTCCGAAATCCACCATTCGATTGATCACGCCTGCAAGCTCGCCCGCCGCGAGCCGGCCGAGGTGACGCTGGTCGCGGTCAGCAAGACCCATCCTGCCGAAGCGATCGCGCCGCTGCTCGAAGCCGGCCAGCGGGTGTTCGGCGAGAACCGGGTGCAGGAAGCCGGCGACAAGTGGCCCGCCCTGCGCGAGCCTTGGCCCGACGCCGAACTCCATCTCGTCGGCCAGCTGCAGTCGAACAAGGCGGAGGATGCGGCGCGGCTGTTCGACTGCATCCACTCGCTCGACCGGCCGAGCCTCGTCACCGCGCTCGGCAAGGCGTTCGACAAGACGGGGCGGCAGGTGCCGTGCTTCGTCCAGGTCGACATCGGCGAGGAGCCGCAGAAGGGCGGCTGCCCGGTCAAGGACCTGCCCGCCTTGCTGGCTCAGGCGCGCGCGGCGGACATCCCTGTGATCGGGCTGATGTGCGTGCCGCCGGCGGAAATCGAGCCCGCGCCGTTCTTCGCGCTGCTCGACAAACTGGCGCGCGATAATGGGGTCGCGGGCCTCAGCATGGGGATGAGTGGCGACTTCGAGACCGCGATCATGCTCGGCGCGACCCACGTGCGGGTCGGCACCGCGCTGTTCGGGACGCGCGGCTAGCTATTTCCAGGCGAACAGCAGCCGGCCCGGGCCGAGCTTTTCGAGCACCGTGTCGATCGCGTCGTCGGCGAATGCGAAGCAGCCCTGGCTGCGGCCGATCAGGCCCTGCGCAGCGGCCATCGCCTCGCTGACGTAGCTCGCCGCGTGAATCACGATGCCGCGGCTTTCCGCCATGTCGTTGTCGGCATCGAGCCCGATGAGCCGGCGCGAGCGGCCGTGCTTGCCGAAGTAGGTCTCGCCGGTGAGGAAAGCACCGCGCGACGAGGCTTCGGAATCCGGCTGGTTGGACAACCGGCTGACCCAGCCGCTGCGGTCGGGATCGGAGCCCTTGCCGTGCGCCACCAGGTGCGTTTCGACCTCGCCGCTCGCCATGTCGACGAGGTGGAAGCGCGGCTCGCGCGAAGCTTGCGCGAAGTCGACGATCCCGATCCGGTCGCGCTGGGCGATCCGCGCGGAGTGGCTGTCGAGCGCGGCCAATGCGCGCGGGAACAGGCGCGGCTTGGAGAGGTCCGGGATGGGCGGGAGCGGCGCGGGCGCGACCGGCGCGGGCGGCACGAACAGGCGTCCGCCCGGCGCACTCGAGGCCAGCGGCAGGACGATGCCGGCGGCGGCGATACCGGCGCCGGCGAGGAACGCGCGGCGATCCGCGCAAGTGTTTTCGAAGGCTGCGACCATCCCTCCCGACTAGCAGACACGGCCTTTCGCTAGCCTGTATCCGTCCTTCAGGCGCTCTCCAGCTCCGCCTGGCGCGCGTCGCTCGCCGCTTCCAGCAGGGCGGCCTCGATCGCCTTCAGCCGGGCCGATCCGGTGATCTTCCCGCCGGTGAGATCGGTGACGTAGAAGGTGTCTGCCGCGCGCTCGCCGTAGTTGGTGATGTGCGCGCTGAACACCAGCAGGCGGCTTTCGAACAGCGCGCGGGCGAGGCGGTTGAGCAGCGCCGCGCGGTCGCGCGCGTTGACCTCGATCACTGTGAACCGGCCCGAGGCCTGGTTGTCGAAGCTCACCACCGGACGCACGTCGAACGCGCGCGCGCGGCTGTGCGCGAGCGGGCGCCGGGCGAGCTGGGGCACCAGCGCGGTGCGGTTCGCAAGCGCGTCGCCAATGGCCTGCTCGATGCGCTGGATCTGCGCCGGCTCGCTGAACGGCGCGCCGTGCGGGTCCTGCACGAGAAAGTTGTCGACCGCCCACCCGCTCCGCGTGGTGTGGATGCGCGCGTCGATGATGTTCGCGCCGGCGAGGTGGATGCCACCCGCGATGCGGTAGAACAGGCCTGGATGGTCGGCCGCGATCACGGTCACCAAGGTCGCCCCCCGCGCCGGATAGACCTCGCAGCGGACCGACAGGTTGCCCTTGTCCTCGTGCGCGAAGCCGTACTGGACGAGGTTCTGCGCCGCGATGTCCTCGGGCTCGGCGATCCAGTAGCTGTCGTCGAAGCGGTCGGCGTAGAGCCGCAGCAGGCCGGCCTTGTCGCCAAGCAGCGCCTCGACCCTGGCTTTCTTCGCCGCCACCCGTTCCTTGCGGCCGTGCTTCATATGGCCGAGCCGCAGGTGCTCCTCGGCCGCGTCGTAAAGCTCGCCCAGCAGCTGCCCTTTCCAGCTGTTCCACGTGCCCGGTCCGACCGCGCGGATGTCGACGGCGGTCAGGATCATCAGGTGGCGCAAGCG
>JAEWKG010000210.1 GCA_023386135.1 Pseudomonadota bacterium
GGTCTCGGGCATCGGGCTCTCCATCGGAAGTGAGTCGGTTTTCGGACGCAACCTACCACGCGCAGGCAAGCGGCCAATCAATTTCAATTGTCGTCATCCCAGCGAAAGCTGGGATCTCGTCGACCTAGCTCGGACTTGGAGGCAAGCGATCCCAGCTTTCGCCGGGATGACCGTTGCCTACCGCTTCCCCTCGAGCGCCTTGTCCTCGTTGGCGCGCTTGATCAGGTACTGGCGGATCGCCTCGGCATCGGCGGGCCGCAGCGCGGTGGCGAAGCTGACCATGCCGTTGTGCTGCAGCGCGCCGTCGATCACCACCGACTTGATCGTGTCGGGATAACCGATCGCGGCCGAGTGGCGGAGGTCGGGCACCAGCCCGCCCGCGACCGCCGCATCGCCGTGGCACACCGAGCAGTAGCGCCCGAACAGGTCGCCGCCATGCGCCACCTGTTGCGGGGTGCCGGTGAAGGGCGGCGGGTCGAGCACCTGCTTTGCCATCGGCGCGAGCGGAGGCAGCTTGCCGGTCGCGCCGAGCTTGAACACCAACAGCCGGCTGACGTTGCGCACCGGGCCGGACTTGTCGGCGACCACGCCCGCGGCAAGGTCGTACACGCCGCCCCAGCCTGCCAGCACGGCCACGTACTGCTCGCCGCCGATCGAGTAGGTCATCGGCGCGGCGATCACCCCGGTCTGGGTCGGGAACGACCACAGCTTGCCGCCGCTCTTGGCGTTGTAGGCGACGAACTGCCCGGTCGCGGTGCCCTGGAACACGAGGTTGCCCGCGGTCGCCAGCGTGCCGCCGTTCCACGGGCCCGGATGGTCGACCTTCCAAGCCGGCGCCTGCTTGACCGGATCCCAAGCGAGGAGCGCGCCGGTGGTCGCGGCCTTGGCCGCGGCGCGGGCCTTCGCATCGGCCGGGACCGCGGTCTTGCCGGTGTCGAGCCCGACCTGGAAGCCGATCGCGCTCTCCTTCCAGCCCTGCGCCGCGAGATAGGCCGCGGCGACCTGGTTCGTCGGGATGTACACGAGGCCGGTCTGCCGGCTCATGCTCATCGGCTGCCACGAATGCGCACCCATCGCGCTGGGAAGCGAGATGAAGGGCTTGCCGGTCACCTCGTAGCGCGCCTCGGGGTTGATCGCCGGCTTGCCGGTCTTGGGATCAATCCCGGTCGTCCAGTTTTGCGTCGCGAACGGCTTCGCATTGAGGAACTGCCCGGTCTTGGCGTCAAGCACGTAGAAATACCCGTTCTTCGGCGCGTGCATCGCCACGTGGCGTTGCTGGCCGCCGATCTCGAGGTCGGCGAGCATGATTTGGCTATCGCTGTCGAAGTCCCAGCGGTCCTCCGGCGTCTCCTGGAAGTGCCAGCGGTACTGCCCGGGGTCGGCGTCGACTGCGACGACCGAAGCGGTGTAGAGCGCGTCGCCCGTGCCGCGGTCGATCGCCTTGGGGTTCCACGGCTCGGCATTGCCGGTGCCGAACAGGACGAGGTTGGTGGCGGGATCGTAGACGATCGAATCCCACACCGTGCCACCACCGCCCAGCTTCCACCACTCGCCGCCCCAGGTCTTGGCGGCGGCTTCCATCGCCTTGGCGTTGACGCCGTCCTTGTCGAACCCGTCAGCCGGGTTGCCCGGCACGGTGTCGAAGCGCCACACCTCGCGTCCGGTCTGCCAGTCATAGGCGGCGAGATAGCCGCGCGCCTTGTACTCCGCGCCACCGCTGCCGATCAGGATCATCCCTTTCACCGCGCGCGGGGCGCCGGTGATGGTGTAGTTGTCCTGGTCGGGCACCGCGAGCTTCGACCACGCGACGCTGCCGTCCTTCTGGTTCATTGCGATCAGCCGCCCATCGAGCGCGGCGACGAAGACTTTGTCGCCGTAGAGCGCGACGCCGCGGTTGACCGCGTCGCAGCAGGCGCGGACCAGCGTCTCGCGCGGGACCTTGGGATCGTACGACCACTTCAGCTGCCCGGTGCGCGCGTCGTAGGCGTAGACCTTGCTCCACGCGCTGGTGACGTAGAGCACCCCGTCGTGCATCAGCGGGGTGCCTTCCTGCCCGCGCGCGGTGTCGAGATCGGCGAACCAGGCGAGGCCCAGCTTGCCGACCGACTTGTCGTCGACCTGGCTCAGCGGGGAGAAGCGCTCCTCGGCATAGTCGCGGCCGTAGGTCAGCCATTCCTCGCCCGCGGCGGCGGCGATCATCGCGTCGGTCACGCCTTCGGTCGGGGGAGCGATCGCGGTCGCCGTCTCGGTTCCGGTGCCGGTCCGGTTGCATCCCGCGAGCGCCAGTGCGGCCGCCACGATCAACGCAAAGCGCATGTTTCTCTCCCTTGCCCGCGCTGACTTTGCCAGTCGCTCGGTCGTGTTCTTGCCAGCGCCCGCGCGGCGAGGCCAGTCTTGATTTGCGACCGGTCTGCTGGACGGTTGCAACGGCGCTGCTAAGCTATTGGCGAGACAAGCAAGGAGAGGCCGGATGTGCGAAGAAACTGACCTGGACGAATTCGCCGGGAAAGGACTCAGCCGCCGCGAATTCGCCGCCACCGGGGCGCTTGCCGGGCTCGCCGCGTGCACCTCGATGGAAGGCGGCACGGGCGCGGGCGGTCTCACCGAAACAATGGTCCAGATACCGACCAGCGACGGAACGATGGACGCATTCTTCGTGCATCCCGCCAAGAAGGCGCCGGCGGTGATCCTGTGGCCCGACATCGCCGGTCTGCGCGAGGTGAAGAAGGCGATGGCGCGCCGGCTTGCGGGCGAAGGCTATGCGGTGCTGGTCGCCAACCCCTACTACCGCGACGTCCCCGCGCCGCAGTTCGCGGACTTCGCCGACTTCATGAAGACGAACGGCTTCGCGAAGGTCGGCCCGTGGCGCGGCAAGGCCACGCCCGAAGCGATCATCCGCGATGCCAAGGCGCTCGTCGCCTGGCTCGATGGTCAGCGCGCTGTCGACACCAAGCGGGGCATCGGCAACCAAGGGTACTGCATGGGCGGGCCGTACAC
>JAEWKG010000251.1 GCA_023386135.1 Pseudomonadota bacterium
TCGGAATCCTCGGCGTACGGGGGCGGGCTAAGTCTATCACGCGCGCCGCGCCCGACGATAGCGCGACGCGTCCTGCCACCGGTGAGTTCCGGCGCGTGTTGCAGATTTTGCTCAACCTGGTCGGCAACGCGATCAACTACTCGCCTGCCGGCAGCCACGTCCGCGTGAGCGTGGAAGGCGTTGGCGGGCGGGCGCTGATCGCGGTCAGCGACGAGGGCCCTGGCTTGGCACCGGCGCAGGCCGCCAAGGTGTTCGACAAGTTCGAGCGCCTGGGCCGCGGCGGCGATGGCGGTTCGGGCCTCGGCCTCTACATCTCGCGCAAGCTCGCGCGGGCGATGGGCGGCGATCTCACCGTCGAAAGCACGCCGGGCGAGGGCGCGCGCTTCACGCTCGAACTGCCGGGGGCCGACTAGGCCGCGCGGCGGCGGCTGCCCCACCAAAACAGCAGCGCGCCGACCACCACGGTGATCGCGCCCTTCACCGCCCACGACTTGTCGGCGAGCATGAAGCTGTCCGCAGGCCACATGACGATGCCGAGCCCCTGCAGCATCCACAGTCCCCCGGCGAGCACCATGGCCACGCCGAGGACCTGAGCGATCAGCTTAAGGACGCGCACTTCAGCGCTTGTCCACCGGCACGTAGTCGCGCTGCGTCGGCCCGGTGTAGAGCTGACGCGGGCGGCCGATCACCTGCGCGGGGTCGGAGATCATCTCGTTCCACTGCGCCACCCAGCCCACGGTGCGGGCAAGGGCGAACAGCGCGGTGAACATCGTCGTCGGGAAGCCGATCGCCGACAGGATCACGCCCGAATAGAAATCGACGTTGGGGAACAGCTTCTTCTCGATGAAGTAGTCGTCTTTCAGCGCCAGTTCCTCAAGCCGCAGCGCGGTCTCGAACAGCGGGTCGTTGACCTTGAGGGCGTCGAACACCTCGCGCACCGTCTGCTGCATCACCGTCGCGCGCGGGTCGTAGTTCTTGTACACCCGGTGGCCGAAGCCCATCAGGCGGAACGGATCGTTCTTGTCCTTGGCGCGGTCGATGTAGTGCGGGATCTTGTCGGGTGTACCGATCTCGCGGAGCATGTTGAGCGCCGCTTCGTTCGCGCCGCCGTGCGCCGGGCCCCACAAGCAGGCGATGCCCGCCGCGATGCACGCGAACGGGTTGGCGCCCGACGAGCCAGCGAGCCGGACGGTCGAAGTCGAGGCGTTCTGCTCGTGATCGGCGTGGAGGATGAAGATGCGGTCCATCGCCTTCTCGACCGCCGGCAACACCTCGTAACGCTCGGCGGGCACGCCGAACGTCATGCGCAGGAAGTTGCCGGTGTAGGACAGCGAGTTGTCGGGATAGAGGAACGGCTGCCCGACCGAATACTTGTAGGCCATCGCTGCGATCGTCGGCATCTTGGCGATCAGGCGGTGGCTGGCGATCCGCCGCTGCTCGGGGTCGGAAATGTCGGCACTGTCGTGGTAGAACGCACTCAGAGCGCCGACCACGCCGCACATGATCGCCATCGGGTGCGCATCTCGCCGGAACCCGCGATAAAAGGTCGCGAGCTGCTCGTGCACCATCGTGTGACGGCTAATGGTGTGAGTGAACTCGTCGAGCTCGTTCTGCGTCGGCAACTCGCCGTTGAGCAGTAGGTAGCTGACTTCCATGAAGCTCGACTGCTCGGCCAACTGGCCGATCGGGTAACCGCGGTGAAGCAGCACGCCTTCGTCGCCGTCGATGTAGGTCAGCGCGCTTTCGCAGCTGCCGGTCGACTTGTAGCCCGGATCGTAGGTGAACGCGCCTGTCTGGCCGTAGAGCTTGCGGATATCGATCACTTCGGGGCCGACGCTGCCTTCCAGGACCGGCAGGTCGATCGTCTTGTCGTTGTAGGTCAGCGTCGCCTGTTTGTCCGCCATGATCGGTCTCCTTAAACTTGGCTGTCCGCCTCGGTCGGAGCCGCTTGCGCATCGAGCCGCGCCAGCGATTCCTCCCGTCCGAGGAGGGCAAGAACGTCGAAAATGCCCGGCGAGGTGGTCGTCCCGGTCAAGGCTGCGCGCATCGGCTGCGCGAGCTTGCCGAGCCCCAGCCCGAGCTCTTCCGCGAAGGGCTTGAGCGTGGCTTCGAGCGCAGGGACGGTCCAGTCGCTTTGGGTTTGCAAACGGGCAGAAATTTTTGCGAGCAACGCGCAGGCGTCTGGCGTGAGCAACGCGGCGGCTTTCTCGTCGAGCGAGAGGGGGCGTTGCCTGAACAGGAACGCGGCACCGGCCGCGAGCTCGTCGAGGTCTTTCGCGCGCAACTTCAGCTGCGGCATCGCTTCGGTAAGCAGCGTAATGTCGGCACCGGCGCCGATCTTGCGCGCTACCAGTTCGGCAAGGCGCGCGTCGTCCGCTTCCCGAATGTAGTGACCATTGAGGTTGTGCAGCTTCTTGAGGTCGAACCGGCTCGGGCTCTTGCCGACGCCGCCGAGGTCGAACAGCGCGATCGCCTCGTCGCGGGTGATCTCCTCGCGGTCGCCGTGGCCCCAGCCCAGCCGGAGCAGGTAGTTGAACAGCGCCTCGGGCAGGATGCCGAATTCGTCGCGGTAGGTTTCCGCCCCCAGTGCACCGTGCCTCTTCGACAGCTTCGCCCCGTCGGCGCCGTGAATCAGCGGGATGTGGGCATAGACCGGCTCCGGCCAGCCCATCGCGCGGTAGATCGGTAGTTGCCGGAACGCATTGTTGAGGTGGTCGTCGCCGCGGATCACGTGGGTCACGCCCATGTCATGATCGTCGACCACCACCGCCAGCATGTAAGTCGGCGTGCCATCGGCGCGCAGCAGGACGTAGTCGTCGAGTTCGGCGTTGCGCACGGTGACCCGGCCCTGGACCTGGTCCTCGATGACGGTCTCGCCCTCATCGGGCGTTCTCAGGCGAATGACGAACGGTGCGCCCGGCGCGGCTTCGGAAGGGTCGCGGTCGCGCCAGCGGCCGTCGTAGCGCAGCGGCTGCTTGGCCGCCCGCTGCGCCTCGCGCATTGCCTCGAGCTCCTCGGGCGTGGCGAAGCACTTGTAGGCATTGCCCGAGGCGAGCAGCTGGAACGCCACTTCCTCGTGCCGCGGCGCGCGCTCGGACTGGAAAATCGGGGGCTCGTCGTAGTCGAGCCCCAGCCAAAACAAGCCGTCGATAATCGCGTCGATCGCCTGGGTGGTGCTGCGCTTGCGGTCGGTGTCTTCGATCCGCAGCAGCGCCTTGCCTCCGTGGTGCCGCGCATAGAGCCAATTGAACAGCGCGGTGCGCGCGCCGCCGATATGCAGGAATCCGGTCGGCGAGGGCGCGAAGCGGGTGACCACCTCTGCGCGAGCGCTTGCCATCCGAATTTGCTTCCTTATCCAATGGTTGCATGGCCAGCAGCGTAGCGCCGATCGTGCCCCTGGACGGCGATGCGGGCTATGCTGCAGTGCAACAGCAGCCTTGGCGCAAGGCGCGGCGCTTGTCCAGTGTCGCCGATGCGTGTGAGGCGTGGCTGGAGCGTGCCGGTTTCGATCGAGCTCCGTGGCTGGCGATCGCGCTGGCAGGCGGGATCGTCGGCTGGTTTGCGCTCCCGGGGCCGATGGCTTGGCTGGTTGCAATCTTCAGTTGCTTGCTGGCGGCGTTGGCTGCCGCGGCACTGGGCGCACGGCGCGACGAGCACCTGCACCTGCGCCGTGCGGTGATAGCGGTCGCGCTGCTTATCGCGCTGGGTCTGGCGTGGGTATGGTTTCGCTCTGCGGTCGTGGGGGCGGAGCCGATCGAGCGACCGGGAGTGAGCTGGATCGAGGGACGGGTGCTCGAGCGCGAGAACCAGCCTGCCGAGGAACGGATCAGGCTCACCGTCGCCTATCGAGATGCAGACCTGGGGACCGCCCGAAAGGTTCGGGTCAATGTCCCGATTGAGGACGCTCCATCAGAGGCAGTCGAGGGCGCGCTGGTCCGAGTGCATGCGCGCTTGATGCCGCCTGCGCCGCCGATGGTGCCCGGCGCCTACGATTTTGCACGCACGGCGTGGTTCGACGGCCTAGCGGCGACGGGCGGCGCGATCGGGCCGGTGACGGTGATCGAACCGGGCAGGGACGCCGGAACTCTGGCGGCGGTGCAGCGGTCGCTGTCCGCACACGTGCGGTCCCAGCTCGGCGGGTCGGCGGGGGCGATCGCATCCGCCTTCGCGAGCGGCGACCGCGGCGGCATCTCGACCGCCGACGAAGATGCGATGCGCGACGCGGGACTGACTCACCTGCTCTCGATCAGCGGGTTGCATGTCAGCGCGGTGATTGCGTGCGTCTATTTCCTCGCGCTGCGGCTGCTGGCCCTGTGGCCGTGGCTGACGCTGCGCATTCGGCTGCCGCTGATCGCGGCGGCATGCGGGGCGGGCGCTGGGATCGGCTACACGCTGCTGACCGGAGCCGAAGTGCCGACGGTCCGAAGTTGCCTTGGCTCGCTGCTCGTACTCGGCGCGTTAGCGCTGGGGCGCGAGCCGCTGTCGCTGCGCATGGTTGCGGCGGCCTCGTTTGCGGTGATGCTGGTCTGGCCCGAGGCGGTCGTCAGTCCCGGTTTCCAGATGAGCTTCGCCGCAGTGGTGGCGATCGTTGCGCTGCACGAGGCGGCGCCGGTCCGCGCCTTCCTCGCGCCGCGGGAGGAGCGCTGGCTGGCGCGAATAGGACGGCGAGCGGTGATGCTCCTCGTTACGGGCGTAGTCATCGAGCTGGCGCTGATGCCGATCGTGCTGTTCCACTTCCACCGGGCCGGGTTCTATGGGGCTGTCGCCAACGTAGTGGCGATCCCGCTGGTTACCTTCGTGACGATGCCTCTTATCGGACTCGCCCTGGTGCTGGACCTGGTCGGCGCGGGCGGACCGGCGTGGGCGCTGGTCGGCGCATCGCTTGATCTCATGCTCGGGATCGCGCACTTCACCGCCGGTCAGCCCGGCGCGGTCAAGCTGATGCCGCAGATGGGCAGCGGGACGTTCGCGCTGTTCGTGGGCGGAGAGCTGTGGCTGGCGCTATGGCATGGCCGGCAGCGATTGTACGGCTTGGTGCCGGTGCTGTGCGCGGCCGTGCTGTTGGTGAGCACCCCTGCGCCTGACGTGTTGGTGTCGGGCGATGGCCGAAATGTCGGGATCGCGGGTGAGGGCGACCGGCTGCTCGTCTTGCGTGACGGACGAAGTGATTTCGCGCGCGACAATCTGCTGGAACTCGCCGGCATGGCTGGGGAACCGATCGTGATCGAGGACTGGCCCGGTGCGCGGTGTTCCGAAGACTTCTGCAGCCTGACCCTCACCCGCGAAGGACGCGAGTGGAACCTGCTGATGGGTCGCAGCCGTTCCCGGATCGAAGAGCGGGCGCTGGCCGCGGCGTGCGATCGGGCCGACGTTGTCATCTCCGACCGCTGGCTGCCCGCCAGTTGCCATCCGCGCTGGCTCAAGGCCGACCGGACCTACCTCGATGAGCACGGCGGCCTAGCGCTTTACCTTGCAAACGAGCGGCTCAGCACGGTCGGATCGAGCCAGGGCGCGCATCCGTGGTGGGTGGCGAGCCGGCCCGACCCGCGCCCGCCGCGATCAGTGGTAGCGCCGCAGCAGCCCCGCTAGCTTGCCCTGCACCTTGACCTCGCCGGGCCGGTAGATCTGCGGCTCGTACGCGCCGTTCGCCGGGTCGAGGCGGACCATGCCGTTCTCGCGATGCAAGTACTTGAGCGTCGCCTCCTCGTCGCGAACGAGCGCGACCACGATCTCGCCGTCGCGCGCGACATCGGTCTTGCGAACCAGCGCGAAGTCGCCGTCGAAGATACCGGCCTCGATCATCGAGTCGCCCGACACTTCGAGCGCATAATGCTCACCGGGGCCGAGCAGGGCGGCAGGAACGGGGAGGGTGCTCTGGCCTTCCAAGGCCTCGATCGGGACGCCTGCGGCGATGCGGCCGTGCAGGGGAAGCTCGATCACGTCGTTAGCGGGCTCGGCGCGCGCGTTCATCTGCGGGCGCAGCGGCACGACGTTGTCCCGCGGCGCGGCGTTGCGCGGCGCGGCGACCGAATCGCCCGGCTGGCGGATCACCTCGAGCGCGCGGGCGCGGTTGGGCAGGCGGCGGATGAAGCCGCGTTCCTCGAGCGCGGAAATCAGGCGGTGGACCCCCGACTTGCTCTTGAGATCCAGCGCTTCCTTCATCTCCTCGAACGAAGGCGACACCCCGCTGTCTTCCAGACGGACGGTGATGAACTGCAGCAGTTCGCGTTGCTTGGCGGTGAGCATGCCCGGTCCTTTGCCAACCGTTCCAATTCGGGAACGAACGCGGAACAATTAGGCAACTTATGAACGGCCGTCAAGTCAGGCCGGTAAATCCCCGTCACGGCGCCACGTCCCGGATTTCCCGCCGGTTTTTTCGAGCAACCGCACGTCGCCGATGACCATCGCCTTGTCGAGGGCTTTTGCCATGTCGTAGATGGTCAACAGAGCGACGCAACATGCTGTCATCGCTTCCATTTCCACCCCGGTTCGCGCGGTGAGGCCGGCGGTGGCGCTCACTTCGACGCCATCTTGAAGGAATGCGAATTCGACCGTCACGAAGTCGAGCCCGAGCGGGTGGCATAAAGGGATCAATTCGGCCGTCTTCTTGGCGCCCATGATGCCGGCGATCCGGGCCGCGGCGAGGACGTCGCCCTTGGGCCCGCTAACCTCGCGCACGGCGGCGAGCGCCTGGCGGCTCATGCGGATCGCGCCGGCGGCGACGGCCGTGCGCGCGGTCGCCGACTTGGCGCCGACATCGACCATCCGCGCGGCGCCTGATTGGTCGAGGTGGGTTAGGTCAGGCAAGTGGCTGGTTCCCCGACCATGTCACACTTGTCACACGGTCCTGAGATCGGGATTTCGAGCCCGCGAAGGACGCCGGTTCAGCATGCAAGAGGGAGGCCAAGTTCTTCATCCCACCGCCTATGCCAGCAATGTCCGGTGTAGGACAGTCACGCGGGCGTCGTTCAGCGGTGCAGCAGGTGGCGGGTTGCCGACTCGACGTCATCCTGCCGCATCAGGCTCTCGCCGACGAGGAACGAGCGAACACCCGCGCGGGCGAGGCGCTCGCAGTCGGCGTGCGAGTTGATCCCGCTTTCCCCGACCAGCAACGCGCCCTCCGGCGCAAGGGCCGCGAGCCGCTCTGTGGTGGCAAGATCGGTGCGGAAGGTCTTGAGATCGCGGTTGTTTATGCCGATCAGTGGGGACTGCAGGCGTGTCGCCCGCTCCATTTCGGCCTCGTCATGCACCTCGACCAGCACGTCCATCCCGCGCTCGATCGCAGCCGCCTCGATGTCGGCCATCGCGCCGTCCTCGAGCGCGGCGACGATGATCAGGATCGAATCGGCACCGATCGCGCGGGCTTCGGCAACCTGCCAGGGATCGACCATGAAATCCTTGCGTAGCACCGGCAAGTCGCACGCCCGCCGCGCATCGGCGAGGTAGTCTTCGTGTCCCTGGAAATACGGCGCGTCGGTCAGTACCGAGAGACAGGCCGCGCCGCCGCGCTGGTAGGCGACGGCGTGCTCCGCGGGACGAAAATCGGCGCGGATCAACCCTTTGGAAGGCGAAGCTTTCTTGATTTCCGCGATCAGGGCGAAGCCGTCCCGTGCCTTCGCCTCGAGCGCGGCGCGAAAACCGCGTGGCGCACTTTGGTCGCGCGCTAGGCGGTCGAGGTCGTCGACCGTTGCCAAGCCCCGCCGCTCCGCCACTTCGATGCGCTTGGAGGCACAGATTTCGTCGAGCTTGTTCATCGGGCCAGGTCGATCCAGCGGGCCAGCAGTCGCTCCGATGCACCCGAATCGAGCGCTTGAGCCGCCAGCGCAGCGCCTTCGGCATAGTCAGCCGCGCGTCCCGCGATCATCAGCGCCGCGCCGGCGTTGAACAGCACCGCATCGCGATACGGACCGGGAGCGCCCATCAGCAACGCCTGCAAGGCCTTGGCGTTGTGCGCCGCATCGCCGCCGCGAATCGCCTCGATCGGCGCTGTGGGTAATCCAGCGTCCGAAGCACGGGCGCGGCGCATCTCCCACTCGTGACCCTGCACATCGGCGACTTCGTTCCCGCCGGCGAGGCTCAGTTCGTCCAGCCCCTCGTCGCCCGAAACAATCAGCGTCCGCTCGCTGCCGAGCCGCGCCTTGGCCTCGGCATAGATCGGCACGTAGGCGGGCCGTGCGATGCCGATCAGCTGTCGGCGTACACCGGCCGGGTTGGCCAAGGGGCCCATCAGGTTGAAGATCGTGCGCCGGCCGAGCCGTTGGCGGATCGGCTGGATGCGCCGCATCGCGGGGTGATGGTTCGCGGCGAACAGGAAGCAAATCCCCAGCTCTGCCAGCGATTTCTCGGCGGTTCTTCCCGCCGCTTCCATATCGAGCCCGAGCGCTTCCAGCGTATCCGCACCGCCCGCCTTGCTGCTCGCCGCACGGTTGCCGTGCTTGGCGACCGGCACACCGGCTGCGGCGACCACCAGGCTGACCGCAGTCGAGACGTTGAGAGTGTGGTGCCCGTCACCGCCGGTCCCGCAGACGTCGATGGCATCGGCGGGCGCATCGACCGGGATCATCCGCAACCGCAGTGCGCGCGCGGCGCCGGCGATCTCGTCGGCGGTCTCACCGCGATCGGACAGCTCGGTAAGGAAGCGGGCGATCTCCGTCTCGCTCGCTTCGCCGTCGAGCACCGCGCCGAAGACTTCCTCAGCCTGCGCCTCTTCCAGATGTGGCTCGGCCAGCGGCAGCGTCCTCACGCGCGTGGCTCCGGCTCGATCCCGCACACGCGCAGGAAGTTCGCGAGCAGCGCATGCCCGTGCTCGGTCGCGATGCTCTCGGGGTGGAACTGCACCCCGTGGATCGGCAGCTCGGTGTGGCGGAAACCCATCACGTGCGTGTCGTCCGAAGTCGCGTTGACCGGCAGCTCAGCCGGAATATTCTCGACCACCAGCGAGTGATAGCGGGTCGCGGTGAAGGGCGAGGGCAGGCCCGCGAACACTCCGGTGCCGTCATGGCTGACGGGGCTGGTCTTGCCATGCATCAGCCCACCGCGCACCACACGCCCGCCGAAGTGCTGCCCGATCGCCTGATGGCCGAGGCACACTCCGAGCAGCGGCTTGGCGGCATCCGCACACGCCGCCACGAGGTCGAGAGTGATCCCCGCCTCGTTCGGGGTGCAAGGACCGGGGGAAATGAGGAAACCTTCTGCCCCGCTGGCGATCGCCTCCGACGCGGTCAGTGCATCGTTACGCTCCACCCGCACCTCGGCGCCCAATTCCATTAGGTAATGGACCAGGTTGAAGGTGAAGCTGTCGTAGTTGTCGATGACCAGGATCATGGCCGTGCAGCTATCTCCGCGGCACGCCGGCGGCAACCAGGGCTGCTCGAAGAGCGTCGGTCATTGCGGGATCTGCCGCCTTCGGCACGATGATCATCTGCCGGTCGGTGATCATGATGGCGATGACCCGCGCGCTCTCGAGCCAACGCCTGAGCTGCGTCCAGGCCAGCGCGGTCGTCCCGGCGGCGGTACGCGTGCGAAAGCCCTCGGTGTCGAACTCGAAGTGCGTCTCGGGCGCGATCCGAACCACATCCGCACGCGCCTTGCGCACGCGCCTCGGTAGCAACACGCGCGTCATCGCCAGAACTACGAGGGTGACCAGCAGCGAGAACGCCAGGCCTTCGAGCAGCCGGTAAAGCGCCCACTCGGTGCTCCATCCCCAATCGGCGAGGTCTCCGGCGACCAGCAAAGCCGCGTAAAACAGCGCCAGCCCGGCGATCGTCGCGACGAGACGCCGCCACAGCCACCGATTCCGCACGACCAGCCAGTTGGCGGAAACCCAGTCCCTGTCGTCGGGCGCGAGCGTGGCCGCATGCACCTCGCTCACTTTTGGGCGTCCGCGAAGCGATCGGTCGCACGGACCAGGCCGTCGGTGATCCCGGGCTCGGTGAACAGATGGCTGGCGTCAGGTACTATCTGGAGATCGACCTCTGGCCAGGCCTTCTTGAGCGCCCACGCTGCCGCCGGAGGGGTGCAGCAATCGTGGCGGCCCTGGACGATCACGCCGGGGATGCTGCGGAGCTTCTGTGCCCCCTTCAGCAGTTGCTCGCTTTCGAGCCAGCACTTGTGCTGGAAGTAATGCGTCTCGATCCGCGCCGTGGCGACCGCGTTGTCGCCGTCGGCCATATGGTCGATCGTGTCTTCTTCGGGCAGCAAGGTGACGGTGACGCCTTCCCACCGGTTCCACGCGCTCGCTGCGGCCTTGCGCAACTGCGGATCGGGATCGTCGAGCAGGCGGATGTAGGTTTGGAGTAGGTCGCCGCCATGCGCGGCGGCGTGGGCGACGAAGCGCTCCCATTCCTCGGGGTAGAGCTCGCTCGCGCCGTATTTGTAGAGCCAGTCGAGCTCGCTCTGCTCGCACAGGAAGATGCCGCGCATAATGATCTCGGTCACGCGCTCGGGATGCGTCTCGGAGTAAGCAAGCGACAGGGTCGAGCCCCAGCTGCCGCCGAACACCTGCCACTTGTCGTGCCCGCACACCTCGCGCAGCCGCTCGATGTCGGAGATGAGGTCCCAAGTGGTGTTGTGCTCGAGGTTCGCAAACGGGGTCGAGCGGCCGCAGCCGCGCTGGTCGAACAACAACACGTCGTAGCGCGCGGGGTCCCACTGGCGGCGGTGATCGGCGTTGCAGCCCGCACCCGGGCCGCCGTGAAGCATGACCGCGGGCTTGGCGCCGGGGGTGCCGACGCGCTCCCAGTAGATCGAGTGCCCATCGCCGACGTCGAGCATGCCGGTCTCGTAGGGCTCGATCGGCGGGTAGAGGGTGCGGCGTTCCGTCATTGCGATTTCTCCTCCACCACCAGCATCGGTCCGATCGGTGCGCGCGCATCCATGCGGCCGGTGGCCGGATCCCACAAGGCCGAGACCGAGCCATCGAGGTAAAGCGCGTAGGGCGCTTTCACCACGTCGCGGAAATAGCGCGCCAGCTTGCCGAAGCTGACCGGGCCTTCGCTGATCACGAAATGTGCGCGGCCCGCGCTGTCGACGCCGACGCCGTTGCGGATAGCCTTGCTGGGGCCGTCGTCGGTAATCTCGGGGTGGAGCTTGCCGCCCACCACCAGCATCGGGCCGCTCTGGGTGCCGAAGTCGGGGCGGTCGCCAACCTGGCTGTAGAACGCGTCGGCGGTCATCACCTGCCACCTGCCGCCCGATCCGAAGAACACGCCATTGGGCTTCATGTGGAAGTTGCCCGGGCCATCGGCGCGGTTGAGCTCGTGCCCGCGGTCGCCGGCGCGGACATAGTAGCCGATCGGCTTGCCCGCATCGTCGAACATCCCGGCGTTCATCGCGAAGGCGAGCTTGGGCGCGTCGGCCGGGCGCGCGGCGGCGTAAGCCTTCAAGCTGCGATAGGGCGGGTTGCCGAGCATCGTGGTGATGCGGTGCTTCGCCGGGTCGGCGACACAATCGGTGAGTTGCGCGTCCTCGAAAGTCACGGTCTGGCACGCGGAGGCGACGGTCGGGGTGGGTGCCGGTGCGGGCGCGGCGGACTTGTTCGGGTTGTCGAGGTCGATCCGCGTGACGGGTTCGCCGCCGGCCTGCTGGCCGCACGCGGCGAGGACGCCGAGCAGGGGCAGCGCCAGGCACTTCACTGGCCGAACCCCGGTTCCTGCGCGATCCGCGCCGCCTCGCGCGCGGCGGCGATCAGCGCGCCGGCCTTGGCATAGCATTCGTTGAGCTCGTATTCTGGGTCGCTGTCGGCGACGATGCCCGCACCGGCCTGAACGTGGAGCACGCCGTCCTTCACCACGCCGGTGCGCAAAACGATGCACGAATCGAGCGTGCCGTCGGGCGCGAAATAGCCCACTCCGCCAGCGTAGGCGCCGCGCGCCTCGGGCTCGAGTTCGGCGATGATCTCGCACGCGCGTACCTTGGGCGCACCGCTGACCGTGCCCGCGGGAAAACCGGCGAACAGCGCGTCGAGCGCGTCCTTTGCCGGGTCGAGCCGGCCGACGACGTTGCTGACGATGTGCATCACGTGGCTATAGCGTTCGATGGTGAAGCTGTCGGTGACCTCGACCGTGCCGCGCGCCGCGACCCGGCCGACATCGTTGCGGCCGAGGTCGAGCAGCATCAGGTGTTCAGCCAGCTCCTTCGGATCGCTCAGCAGCTCTGCCGCCAGCTCCTGGTCGCGCGTCGGCGTCGAGCCGCGCTTGCGAGTGCCAGCGATGGGTCGGATCGTGACTTGCCCGTTCTGCACCCGCACCAGGATTTCCGGGCTCGACCCCGCGAC
>JAEWKG010000273.1 GCA_023386135.1 Pseudomonadota bacterium
CTACGCGACTACGCCGCGCTTCTTGCCAGTCGGCTGCTGCGGGCGATCCAGGCCATAGCGGGGTATGGATACACCCCCTAAGGGCCCGCCAACTCCTCCCCAAGGGCCAAACAATGACCGACAAGAAGCAGCAGCTGCTCCACCTCGTGATGGGTGGGCGCGTGACCGACCCCCGCTCACTCGAATTCCAGGATCTCTCCGCCATCGAGGTGGTCGGCATCTTCCCCGACTACGCTACCGCGCTCGACGCGTGGCGCGCCGCGGCTCAGCGGACGGTGGACGATGCAGAGATGAAGTACGTGATCGTGCACCTGCACAAGCTGCTCGATCCGAGCCTCGCCGGCCAGTAAAACTACAGGATCGCGGCGAGCGCTCCGACGATCACGCCGCCCAGCATCAATCCCACGATCCGCTTGCGGCGCCCGGCGTGGCGCTCGGTCCAGGCGGGCACGTCGAGGTACCAGCGGCCGCCCTGCGCGCCGTGAAGCACACCCTTGTCCTTGAGCCGCTCGAATGCGCGCGCGCGGATCAGGCGCGTGGGTTCGTACTCGATCGCGCTGTCGGCACGCACCGCGTTTTCGGACATGAAGTGTTCCGCGATCCGCCGTTCGGCGATCGCGCGTGCTGGTACGGCCATCGTGTCTCGTCTCCCGCCCGAAGCTCGGGCGGAAGCGAGCTTAGATGAACTCGATCTTCTCGACGAGGTAGAACTTGTCGCCCGAGGGCACCGTGACCTCGATCTCGTCGCCCACCTTCTTGGTGATCAGCGCGCGGCCCAGCGGCGAGTTGTAGCTGATCCGCCCGACCTTGGCGTCCGCCTCGGTCTGGCCGACGATCTGGTACTTCACCGGCTTGTCCTCGTCGTCGAGCAGGGTGACGGTCGCGCCGAACACGATGCGGTCGCCCGACAGCGAGGCCGGATCGATGATCTGCGCACGGGTGATGCGGTCCTCGATGTCGGCGATCTGCGCTTCCACCTGGCCCTGGCGTTCCTTCGCGGCGTGATACTCGGCGTTCTCCGACAGGTCGCCGTGGGCGCGCGCTTCCTCGATCGCGTCGACGATCTTCGGGCGCTCGGCGCGCAGGACTTTGAGGTCGGCGGTCAGCCGCTCGTAACCCTCAGCCAGCATCGGCACCTTTTCCATCGTAGCCATCCGTCGTCTTTCCAATTTCCCGCCGCCGAGACAATTCGCCGCCGCGCCGCCTTGAAAGACAGCTCAAACCGGTCGCGATGTCAGGGGGAGCGCGTAGTGTCTGCTAGCTATGATAGTCTTGCAGCGGACGCACTGCAAGCTGGCTTGCCTTAACTTCCGTTATCGCCCGCACAACCGCGAGGCTGGCGGCGGCGGTGGTGTAGTACGGAACCTTCGCCGACAGCGCGCTGGCGCGGATCGACTGGCTGTCCTTCAGCGACTGCCAGCCCTCGGTCGTATTGAAGATCAGCGCGATATCGCCGTCGATGATGCGGTCGACGATATGCGGCTGGCCTTCCGCGACCTTGTTGACCCGCTCCACGGCCAGGCCCTGCTCGGCGAGGAACTTCTGCGTCCCGCCGGTGGCGACCGCGGTGAACCCGCGCTCGAGCAGGCCGCGCACGGCCGGGACGATCGCCGCCTTGTCGCCGTCCTTGACCGAGACGAACAGCGTGCCTTTTTCCGGCAAAGTATCGCCCGCACCCATCTGCGATTTCAGGAACGCCGTGGCGAAGTCGCGGTCGATGCCCATCACCTCGCCGGTCGATTTCATCTCGGGCGTCAGTACCGGATCGGCACCGGGGAAGCGCGCGAAGGGGAACACCGCTTCCTTCACCGCCATGTAGTCGAGATCGCGCTTGAAGGGCGGGAAGCTTGCGAGCGGCTCGCCCGCCATCACCCGCGCGGCGATCTTGGCGACTGGCTGGCCGATTGCCTTGGCAACGAACGGCACTGTGCGGCTGGCGCGCGGGTTGACCTCGATCAGGTAGACCTCGCCGTCCTTGACCGCGAATTGCACGTTCATCAGCCCGCGTACGCCGAGCGCCATCGCCAGCGCTTCGGCTTGGCGCTCCATCTCGGCGACGATCGCGGGGGGCAGCGAGTACGGCGGCAGGGTGCAGGCGCTATCGCCCGAGTGCACGCCGGCCTCCTCGATGTGCTGCATCACGCCAGCTATGCGGACCTCGGTGCCGTCGCACAGCGCATCGACATCGCACTCGATCGCGTCGCGCAGGTACTGGTCGACCAGCACCGGGCTGTCGCCGCTGACGGTGACCGCGGTGGCGATGTAGGCATCCAGCTGCGCTTCGCTGTCGACGATCTCCATCGCCCGTCCGCCGAGCACGTAGCTGGGGCGCAGCAGCACCGGGTACCCGATCCGCCGCGCGATCGCCGCCGCCTCGTCGCGAGTGCGGGCGAGGCCGTTGGCGGGCTGCTTGAGGTCGAGGTCGGTCACCAGCTTGGCGAACCGCTCGCGGTCTTCGGCGAGGTCGATCGCGTCGGGCGAGGTGCCGAGGATCGGGATGCCCTCGTCCTCCAGCGCCTGAGCCAGCTTGAGCGGGGTCTGTCCGCCGAACTGGACGATCACCCCGACGAGCTCGCCGTTCTGTTGCTCGACGCGGAGGATTTCGAGGACATCCTCGGCGGTCAGCGGCTCGAAATAGAGGCGGTCCGA
>JAEWKG010000275.1 GCA_023386135.1 Pseudomonadota bacterium
CTTGCCGGGATCACGTGCGCGGGCAGGAAATCGGGCTTGCCGGGCAGCTTCGCCCCGCGCCCGTCGGTCACCAGCGCGACGTGGTGGCCGCGCCGGTGCAGCTCGGCGGCGAGCGCGAAGGCGGGGATCAGGTGACCACCGGTGCCGCCCGCGGCGAGCACGTAATGCCGGGTCGCTCCGCTCACGCCTCCAGCTCCTTGGCGATCAGCGCCTTGAGGCCGGGGGTCTGGCGGTAGAGGAACGGGTTTCGCCGCGTCAGCGCGAGCAGCAACCCGACCGCGAGGCACACCGCGATGGTCGACGACCCCCCGTAGCTCACCAGCGGCAACGTCATGCCCTTCGACGGGAACAGTTGCAGGTTGACGAGGATGTTGATGAACGCCTGCCCGCCGATCTGCGCGCACAGGCCCGCGGCGGCAAGCAGCGTGAACAGGTCCTCCTCGTCGACCAGGCGGGTCAGCACGCGGACGATGATCGCGAGATAGAGCAGAACGATGATGGCGCAGACGATCAGCCCGAACTCCTCGCCGATGACCGAGAAGATGTAGTCCGTGTGCGCTTCAGGCAGGTTCATCTTGCGCACGCCGAGCCACAGCCCCGCGCCGGTCCACCCGCCCGCGAGCAGCGTGCGGCTGGCGAGATCGACCTGGTCGAACGCGGTACCGCCGCCGAGAAACGCATCGATGCGGTGGCGGGCGTTGTCGTAGAGGAAATAGGTCGCGGTCAGTAGCGCCACCCCCGCGCCGGCGAGGATGCCTACGCGCTTCAGCGGTATCCCCGCAAGCAGCACGATGGTGAACCACACGCCTGCGAACAGGATGGTCCCGCCGAAATCGGGCTGCATCATCATCAGCGCGGCGACGATCGCCATGACGCCGGTTACCGTCGCCACTACGGGGAGCTGCGGATCGCGCAGGCGCCAGCTAACGATCCACGCGAGCAGGATCGCGAAGCCGGGCTTCAGGAACTCGGATGGCTGAAAGCCCGCGAAGCCGAGGCTGATCCAGCGTTTCGCGCCGTTGACCTCGCTGCCGACCACCGGGATCAGCATGAGGAAGAACAGCATCGCCGCGGCGAGCACGATGCCGACGCGGCGGGCGTTCTCGCGGCTAAGCGCCGAGGCTCCGAACAGGAACACGAGGCCGACCGCCTGCCATTTGAGGTGGGTCCAGTAGAAGTACAGCTCGGGCAGGTGGACGTTGCGGGTGGACAGGCGATGCGCGCTCGCCGGGCTGGCGGCGGCGACCGCGGCGGTGCCGATCGCCATCAAGAGCAGGATCAGGCCAAGGAGGACGCGGTCGACCTCGCGCCACCAGATCTTGAGCTCAGCGCGCTTGGAGGTCGGGTAACGCGCCTGCGCGGGCGCGGCGTGGCCGCTGCGGGGGATGTAGGGCCGCTCGTTCACGCCTCGGCCCCCACGGCGCTTTCCTCGCTGCAGGGATCGCTATCGGGATCCTCGGTCAGCGCGGCGACGAACTGGCGAAAGCGCTCGCCGCGCTGCTCGTAGTCCTTGAACTGGTCGAAGCTGGCGCAGGCGGGCGACAGCAGCACGACATCGCCCGGCACCGCATTGGCGATTGCGCGCCGGGTCGCCTCACACAGCATCTCGGCGCGGGTGACCGGCACGCGGCCCTCGAGCAGCTCGGCGAAGCGCGGGCCGGCCTCGCCGATGGTATAGGCGGCCTTGACGTTGGCGAGATGCTGCTCGGTCGCGCCGAGCCCGTCCTCCTTGGGCAATCCGCCGACTATCCAGTGGATGCGCGGGCCATTGGCCTCGGGCGGATAGGCCGCGAGCGCAGGGGCTGAGCTGTCGGTGTTGGTCGCCTTGCTGTCGTTGACGAAGATCACACCGTTGTGCGTAGCGACGCGCTCCATGCGGTGGGGAAGACCGTTGAAGGTGCGAAGACCTGCGGAGATTTCGTCCAGCTCAAGTCCGAGCAGTCGGGACACAGCAATTGCTGCTGCCGCGTTCTGTGCATTGTGCGGACCTTGCAGGCTCGGCCAATTTTGCTGGAAGCCAATCCGCCCACTTCGGGTCTGGGCCAGCCCATCGAACACCGAGACCAGACCGTCGTCGCTCGCGGTGGTGACGGTGAAAGATCGATCACCGCCATTTGGTCCGACCAAATCCTCCGCTTCGTGATCCATTTTGCGGACCATCTGATCGTCAGTCGAAACCCACTCATGCTCATCCGATTGCATGCGGATCAGACGGAACTTGCTCGCCGCGTAGGCCTCGAAGCTCTCATATCGATCAAGATGATCCGGCGTCACATTGAGTAGCACCGCCACATCGCAATCGAGCGAGTAGGTCAGATCAATCTGATAGCTCGACAGCTCCAGCACATAGACCCCGCCCTCGGGTAGCGGGTCCTGCGCCAGGATCGGCAGGCCGATGTTGCCGCCCATCGTGGTCGGCACGCCGGCGGTCTGGAGGATGTGATGCACCAGCGCGGTGGTGGTGCTCTTGCCATTGGTGCCGGTGATGCCGACCACCTTGTGCGGCGGCAGACTGGCGCGGGCCTGGGCGAACAGCTCGATGTCGCCGATCACCGGCACCCCGAACTGCGCGGCGCGGGGGCCGATCGGGTGGGTGTTGAGCGGCACCCCGGGCGAGACGACCACGCCGTCGTAGCCGGTAAGGTCGATCTCCAGTGGATCGGCGAGCAGCACGTTGGCCGGATCGACCTTCGCCCGCGCATTGTCCTGCCGGTCCCACGCAGTCACCTGCGCTCCGCTCGCGACCAGCGCCTCGACCGTCGCCAGCCCGCTCCTCGCGAGGCCCAGCACGGCATAGCGCTTGCCGGCAAAGGCGAGCGAAGTGATCACCGCAACTTCAACGTCGCGAGGCCGAGCAGGGCGAGGACGATCGACACGATCCAGAACCGGATCACCACGGTCGATTCTTTCCATCCGAGTTGCTCGAAATGGTGGTGGATCGGCGCCATGCGGAACACCCGGCGCCCGGTGCGCTTGAACCAGACCACCTGGATGATGACGCTCAGGGCCTCGAACACGAACAGCCCGCCGACCACCGCCAGCACGATCTCGTGGTGGGTGGACACAGCGATCGCCCCGAGCGCGCCGCCCAATGCCAGGCTGCCGGTATCGCCCATGAACACCGCCGCGGGCGGCGCGTTGAACCACAGGAAGGCCAATCCCGCCCCCATGATCGAGGCGCAGAAGATCGCCAGCTCGCCCGCCCCCGGCACGTGCGGAATGCCGAGGTAGGCGGAGAAGTCCTCGCGCCCGGCGAGGTAGGCGATGATGGCGAAGGTGCCGCTGGCGATGATCACTGGCATGATCGCGAGGCCGTCGAGCCCGTCGGTGAGGTTCACCGCGTTGCCCGCCCCGACCATCACCAGCGCCGCGAACACGAAGTACAGCGGCCCAAGCGGAATGCCGCGCCCGATCATGAACGGCACGTAGAGGAAGGTGTTGATCTGGCTCACCACGATCCACGAGGCGACGCCCGCGACCACGAATTCGAGCAGCAGCCGCACCTTGCCCGACAGGCCCGCGTGGCTCGCTTTGCGCACCTTGTCGTAGTCGTCGAGGAAGCCGATGATCCCGAAGCCCAGCGTCACCGCGATGCACGCCCAGATGAACGGGTTTTTCAGGTCCATCCAGATCAGCGAGGCGAGCATCAGGCTGGTGAGGATCATCAGCCCGCCCATCGTCGGCGTGCCGCGCTTTTCGAGGTGGCTCTGCGGCCCGTCCTCGCGGATCGGCTGGCCTTTGCCCTGCCGGACGCGGAGGAGGTCGATGAAGCGAGGGCCGATGACGAGGCCGATCAGCAGCGCTGTCAGCAGCGTCGCACCGGCGCGGAAGGTCTGGTAGCGGACGAGGTTGAACAGTCCCTCGAAACCCATCCACTCGGCGAGCAAGTACAGCATTCGGTCCTATCGCCCTCGGTCGACGAAGTGCGCCACCAGCCTGCCGAGCCCGACCGAATTCGATCCCTTCACCAGGACCGCGTCGCCGCCCGCGAGACCGAACTCCTCGAGCGCCGCGATCGCCTCGCCAGGGGACCCGCAATGCGTGAAGGTGAGCGGTGCGGCAAGCGTGGCCGCGCCCGCTTTCCCCAGTTCACGGGATAACGAGAGCATCTCGTCGCCCACCAGCACCACGTGGTCGACGTGCGCCTCCGCGAGCGGCTCGGCGAGCTGGGCGTGGAAGCTGGGCGCGAAGTCGCCCAGTTCCTTCATGCTGCCGAGCACCGCGATGCGTCGGGTGGCGGGCGTCTGGCCGAGCTGCTTCAATGTCGCGCGCATGCTGGCGGGGTTGGCGTTGTAGCTCTCGTCGATCAGCAGCGCGTGCC
>JAEWKG010000004.1 GCA_023386135.1 Pseudomonadota bacterium
GATCCGGGGTCCCGCTAAACCGGGGCGACAAAGAAGCGGGACCCCGGCTCAGGGCCGGGGTGACGGGAAAGTAGGTGTGCCCTATTTCACAATCCTGTCCACGCCCTCACGCGTCACCGCGTGGTAGCCCGCGCGGGTCTGCGCATAGATGCGCCGCGCGATCGGACGTCCCCAGTCGCCCTCGCCCATCAGCGTCTCGAACAGCGGCGCGACGAACTTGCGCCGGCCGACGCGGGCGAGAAACCGCTCGGCGACCGGAACCGCGGGCTCGTAACGGTTGCTGAGCGCGAGCTGGAGCCAGGCGAACAGGATCTCGTCGTTGCCCTCGCCCGAAAGGCCCAGCGCCTGGTCGAGCGCGGCGAGTTGCGCGGCGGTGCGCTTCTTCGGGACCTTCGCCATGAAGCGCTGGCGTTCGGCGGTGGTCCACTTCGCCCACGCGCCCTGCGGCACTGCCGCGCCGGCGGCGTAGCTTGCGGCGGCCGCGTCGACCTCGGCGAAGGCGGCCGGATCGGGGCTTACCGCGTTGGCCGGCAGGCCAGGCTGATAGATCCACTCGTCGAGCATCAACCGCTGCGCGAGGGCGGGATCGTTGCCGACCAGGTTCGCTTTCATGTCGGCGAGGATCATCGCGCTGGTCGCGGGTTGGAACGGGTGGCGGTCGAACCAGCTCCGCAGCCAGGCGTCGAAGCGCGGACGGCCGACGGTGGTCTCGACCGTGCGCATGAATTCCGCGCCCTTGTCGTAGATCACGCCGCCCAAGCCCCCGTCGGGGCCGGCAACGCTATCGGGCAAGTGCAGCGCGGTTGCGGGGTTGTTCGGCCCGGCTTTTTCGAGTTCGGCTTCCATCTCGCCGAAGCTCAATGCCGCTTCCTGCCGGGCGCGCCTGGTGCCGTAGAGCGCCTCGACGATGCGGTTCTCGAAGTAGCTGGTGACGCCTTCGTTGAGCCAGCTGTCGGCCCAGTTGGCGTTGGTGACGAGGTTGCCCGACCACGAGTGCGACAGCTCGTGCGCGACGAGGCCGTTGAGGCTCCGGTCGCCGGCGATGAAGGTCGGCGTCAGGAAGGTGAGCGTCGGGTTTTCCATCCCGCCGTAGGGGAAGCTCGGCGGCAGGACGATCATGTCGTAGCGGCCCCAGCGGTAGGGGCCGTAGAGCTTCTCCGCCGCCTCGACCATCTTTTCGGTGTCGGCGGTTTCGTAGGCGGCGGCGTCGAGCGTGGCGGGCTCTGCCCACACGCCCGTACGGCGGCCAAGGCTGCGGAAGGCGATGTCGCCCGCGGCAATCGCGATCAGGTACGGCGCGACCGGCTTGTCCATCGCGTAGGTGAAGGCGCGCCGGTCGCCGAGGTCCTCGGGCTCGCCCTGCCTGAGGCCCGACATGACCACGGTGAGCGGCTTGGGCGCGGTGATCCGCGCGCGCCAGGTCTGGCGGATGCCGGGGCTGTCCTGCGTCGGGATCCAGGTGCGGTTGAGGATCGCCTGGCCCTGGCTGAACAGGAACCGGTGGACCTTGCCCGCGGTTTGCTGCGGATCGAGCCACTGCAGCGCCTCGGCATCGGGGGAGGCCGAATACTGGATCGTGATGCGCCGCCGCTCGGCGCCTGGACCGATGGCGATCGACAGCGGCGCGCCCTTGCCTTCGGCGGAGGCGCCGACCTTGAACGGCAGCTCGCGCCCCGCTTCGTCGGTGATCCGGCCGATCTGCAGGCCGCGGTCGTCGAGCACCAGCTCGGTCGCCTCGGGCGCGGCCAGCACGTCGAGCGTCGCGGTCCCGCCGACCGCCTTGGCCGCGAAGTCGAGCGCAAGGTCGAGATCGACGTGCGTGACCCGCGCAATCTCTGGCCGCGCGTAAGTCGCCGTATCGCGCGCGTCGGCGGTGGTCAGGATCGGCGCGATCATCTCGCTGCGCGGTCCTTCCGCCTTCATCGTGGTGCACGCTGCGGTGGACAGCAGCAGAATGGCGGCAAGGCTACGCATGGGCGACTCCGAAAGGTAAATTGTAGCGAGCGGGAAATGCTCAGCTCCACACCGCGCGCGGGGGGAGGCTCATCAGGATGGCATCGATGTTGCCGCCGGTCTTGAGGCCGAACAGCGTGCCACGGTCGTAGACGAGGTTGAACTCGGCGTAGCGGCCGCGCCATTCGAGCTGGCGCTGCTCCTCCTCGGGGGTGAATTCCGCGCCCATCCGGCGCCGGACGAGCTTGGGGAAGACGTCAAGGAACGCGCGGCCCACGTCCTGCGTGAAGGCGAAGTGCCGCTCCCACGCGGCTTCATCGGTGCAGTCGAGATGGTCGTAGAAAATACCGCCCACCCCGCGATGCACGCCGCGATGGGGAATGAAGAAGTAGTCGTCGGCCCACTTCTTGAACTGGTCGTAGTAGGTCGGGTTGTGCCCGGCGCAGGCCGCGCGGAAGGCGGCGTGGAACTGCTCGGTGTCCGTCTCATACGGGATTGGCGGGTTGAGGTCCGCCCCGCCGCCGAACCACGCCTTGCTGGTGGTGAGGAACCGGGTGTTCATGTGCACCGCCGGCACATGTGGGTTGGCCATATGCGCGACCAGGCTGATGCCCGTGGCGGTGAAGCCCGGCGCTTCCTCGCTCGCGCCGTTGATCGTGTCGGCGAAGCCGGGGGCGAAGTTGCCGTGGACGGTCGAGACGTTGACCCCGACCTTCTCGAACACCCGGCCCTTCATCACCCCGCGCGTGCCGCCGCCGGGGTTGGCGTTGCCCGCCTCCTCCCGCGCCCACGGCGTGTATTCGAACGCGGCGTCGGAGCCTGCCTCGCGCTCGATCGCCTCGAACTCGGCGCAAATCTGGTCGCGCAAGCTTTCGAACCACTCTTTCGCGCGAGCGGTGAACGGAGCCCAATCGGTCATGCGCAGCCCCTTGCCAAGCTCGATGGGCTGCGGCAAGGGCGGCGGATGGTTCCCCTTTCGTTCGCAGGTGAAGAATTCGCGATCACGCAAGGCCGAGCGCTGTACTGGCCGCGCGAGCGGGCGCTGCTGATCGCCGACCTGCACCTCGAGAAAGCGAGCTTTTTCGCGCAGGCCGGCCAGATGTTGCCGCCTTACGACAGCCGCGAGACGCTCGAGCGGCTGGCGCTGGCGATCCGCGAGACGGGTGCGCGGCGGGTCTACACGCTGGGTGACAATTTCCACGACGCGCGCGGCGTCCAGCGGCTCGAGCCGCACGCCGCCGGCATGCTCGCCGCCCTCACCCGCGCGACCGACTGGGTGTGGATCACCGGCAACCACGACATCGACAAGAGCACCGGCCTGGCCGAGGCGGCGGCAGGCGGGACGATGGCGGAAGAGCTGCATATCGCCGGCCTCGTGCTGCGCCACCGGGCCCAGCGGGGCGAGACCCGGCCGGAGCTGTCTGGCCACTATCACCCGCGCCTCCAGCTCACCGTGCGCCATCGCCGCATCCGCCGCCCCTGCGCGGTCGTCAGCGCCGATGGGAACGGCTCGGGACGGATGATCCTGCCGGCGTTCGGCGCGCTGACCGGCGGGATGGATGCCGCCGATCCGGAGATCCTCAAGGCGCTCCAGCCGGCCCGCGCGATCGACGCGGTGGTGCCGGCCGGTGGCAAGCTTGCCACATTTCCCCTGTGGCGTGCCGCCGCCTAGGCGCGGCCCCTTTCGCGAAAGCGCTTTTCTCCCTAAGTAGCGCGCGCACAAAACGGCATTTCAGGAGAACGCCCCATAGCTCGTCCCCCCCGGCGCATGCTGGCCCCGCCCGTCAAGAGCGGCCCGCGCTTTGATAATCTGATCCAGTCCGACAAGGTTCGCGTCATCGACGAGAAAGGCGAGAACCTCGGCGTGATGTACACGCGCGAAGCGATCGAGCAGGCCAACGACATCGGCCTCAACCTGGTCGAGATCTCGCCCAACGCCGATCCGCCGGTCGCCAAGTTCCTCGACGTCGGCAAGCACCGCTACGAAGCGCAGAAGAAGGCCAACGCCGCGCGCAAGACCCAGCGGACGCAGGACATCAAGGAAATCAAGATGCGCCCGAACATCGACGATCATGATTACGATGTGAAGATGCGCAACGTCCGCAAGTTCATCGAGGAAGGCGACAAGGTCAAGATGACCCTGCGTTTCCGCGGGCGCGAGATGGCGCACCAGGAACTGGGC
>JAEWKG010000045.1 GCA_023386135.1 Pseudomonadota bacterium
GCATCTTGCCGTGTGTGCCATAGGGCTGGCCGAGGGTGAGGTCGGCGGTGTCGGAGAAGTCGGGGCCGACGATGCGCGTCGTCACCACCACCCGCCCAGCCCACACGCAGCGCGCGTTCATCGGGCAGCGGCTGTCCTCGACGAGCTTTTTCGGGGTGACGACCAGGTCGCCTACGCGCACTGGCTGACCGAGCGGGACGGCGTAGCCTTGTGGCTGGGGCGGGGTGCTGTCGGGCGGCGGCACCATCGTGCAGGCACCGAGGAACATGGGGGCGAGCAGGGCGGTCAGGGCTTTCATGCCAGCGATAACGCACGAACGCGGCTTGCGGCCCGCTGAATGGCCGCTACCAGTCGCCGCGATGACAGACTGCCAGCTCTACCTGATCTCCCCGCTCGACGTGGGCGGCGATTTTCCCGCCCGGCTCGAGCGCGCGCTGGCGGCGGGCGAGGTGGCCGCGTTTCAGTTCCGGGTGAAGGGGATCGACCAGCACGAAGCGGCCGCGCTCGCCGCGCCGCTGCAGGCGATCTGCGCCGCCCACGACTGCGCGTTCATCGTCAACGACAGCATCGGGCTCGCCAAGCGGCTGGGCGCGGATGGGGTGCACCTGGGCCAGGGCGACGGCGACGTGCGCGACGCGCGCGAGCAATTGGGGCGCGAGGCGCAGATCGGCGTCACCTGCCATGCCAGCCGTCACCTGGCGCTGGAAGCGGGCGAGGCGGGGGCAGACTACGTCGCGTTCGGCGCGTTCTTTCCAAGCACGACCAAGGCGAGCGAGCATCGGCCCGAGCTGGAATTGCTCGAATGGTGGCAGGCGATGATGGAGCTGCCGTGCGTCGCGATCGGGGGGATCACGCCGGCCAACTGCGGCCCGTTGGTGACCGCGGGTGCGGACTTCCTCGCGGTGTCGGCGGCTGTGTGGATCGGCGACGAGGCGGAGAACGTCCGCGCCTTCCACCGCGCAATCGCGGAGGCTGCTTCCCAAGCCGCGACGGATGTGCAAACTCCCGAGTAACAATCTGACCGGGGAGAGCGGATGATGGCGACACAGGCAGCAGCGGGGGCGCCCGTGCGCGAGATGACGCTGCGGGCGCTGATCATCGGCGGGCTGCTGACGGTCGTATTCACCGCCGCCAACGTCTATTTCGGGCTGCGGGTTGGCCTCACCTTCTCGACCGCGATCCCGGCCGCGGTGATCTCGATGGCGATCCTGCGCACCATGGGCGGGTCGTCGATGGTCGAAAACAACATCGTCCAGACCATCGGCAGCGCCGCGGGCGCGGTGGCGACGATGGTGTTCGTGCTGCCCGGCCTGGTCATCGTCGGCTGGTGGACCCGGATTCCCTATTGGGAGACGATGCTGGTCTGCGCGACCGGCGGCGTGCTCGGCGTGATGCTGTCGGTGCCGATGCGCCGCGCACTGGTGATCGACAGCGACCTGCCATACCCCGAAGGCGTCGCTGGCGCGGAAATCCTGCGGGTCGGCATGGGCGACGCGGAAGGTGCGCGCGAGAACAAGGCAGGTCTCGCCACGATCATGTGGGGCGCGGCGGCCGGCGCGTTCTTCTATCTCCTCACCGCGATCCGCGTCGCCGCGGCCGAAGTAGGCAAGAACTTCAAGTTCGCCGGCGGGGTGAGCGGGGTCGGCGGCTCGATGTCGCTCGGCCTTATCGCCATCGGTCACCTCATCGGCCTCACCACCGGCATCGCTATGCTGGCGGGCGTGATCACCTCGCGCTTCGTGCTCCTGCCGTGGCTGAGCCACGGGGTGCCCGGTCCGATCGACGAGGTCGCGGGTACAATCTTCTCCGAGCAAGTGCGCTTCGTCGGCGCGGGGGCGATGGCGATCGCGGCGCTGTGGGCGCTCATCCGCATCATGGGCTCGATCATGCGCGGCCTCGCCGCTATCGCCGCGACCGCGCGCGCGCGGCGCGAAGGCACAGCGATCGACATCACCGAGCGCGACCTCCCTGGCGCCTGGGTGCTCGGGGTCAGCGCAGCGATGTTCGGGCCGATCCTCTACTTGATCTGGCAGTTCGTGCAGGGCGGCCCGCTGGCAAGCTCGATCGGCGCGGTGTTCGCGCTGGCGGTGGTGTTCATCGCGGTGGTTGGCATTTTCACCGCGGTGGTCACCGGATACATGGCCGGCCTCGTCGGCACCTCGAACAGCCCGGTGTCGGGGGTCGGCATTCTCTCGGTGCTGATCGCCTCGGTGATCGTCGCGGCGATCTTCGGCGCGGGTGGTACGCCCGAGAACGCCAAGGCGCTGGTCGCCTTCACCCTGTTCGTGGTGAGCTTCGTGTTCGGCATCGCCATCGTCGCCAACGACAACCTACAAGACCTGAAGACCGGTCAGCTCGTCGGCTCCACCCCGTGGAAGCAGCAGGTCGCGCTGATCGTCGGCGTGCTTGCGGGTTCGCTCGTCCTCCCGCCGGTGCTCCAGCTCCTCGCCGACAGCTTCGGCTTCCTCGGCGCGCCGGGCGCCGGGCCTAACGCGCTCGCCGCGCCGCAGGCCTCGCTGTTCGCGGCGATCGCTCAGGGCGTGCTTGGCGGCTCGCTACGGTGGGACCTCATTGGCATCGGCGCCGGCATCGGGGTGGTAATCGTCATCATCGACGAGGTGCTGCGCGCGCGCGGCAAGGGCGCGTTCCCGCCGCTCGCGGTGGGGATGGGCATCTACCTGCCGGTCAGCCTGGTGCTCCCCACGGTGCTCGGAACGGTCATCGGGCACGTCTGGAACAAGATGGCGCTCACCACCCAGCGGCCCGAATTCACTGAGCGGCTTGGGGTCCTGCTGGCGACCGGGCTGGTGGTCGGCGACAGCATTGCCGGGCTGATCTACGCCGGCGCGGTCGGCGCGCTGGGCGATCCGGAGCGGCTTTCGGTGGTCGCCGAAGGCTTCGCGCCGGTCGCCGCTTGGATCGCGGTCGTCGCCTTCATCGCGCTGCTGGTGGCGGTCTATGCACGGACCAAGGCGGCTGCGCTGCGGCCCGACTGACCGCACGGATACAAACACAGGATAAGGTGTTGTCCTTGGCGAAGGGGCGGGTCGCGTCCCGATGCTTGAGGACAATCCATGCGTTCAGCCTTCGTCGCCGCCTCCCTGCTCGCGCTCGCCGCGTGCGGGCTCAAGGGAACCGATACCAACAAGGATGACGGGTCCGCCGCGGACCGCGAGGCAAACGCCACCACCAGGAACCTCGCCGACACGATGGCCTCGCACGACAGTGGCGACACCGCGAGCGACGTGCCCAACATCCCCGACCCCGAAGCGCGCCCGGTGATGCAGGCGCAGGTCGTGCTCGACCGGGTCGGGTTCGGTCCCGGGGTGATCGACGGCAAGATGGGGCTGTCGACCAAGAACGCGCTGCACGGTTTCCAGGAGGCGAACGGACTCAGCGTAACGGGCGAGATCGACGCGGCGACCAAGGCCAAGCTCGGCCAGTGGCAGTCGATCCCCGCGACCCGCGTGGTGCGCATTCCCGCCGACTGGGGCAGCGAGCAGTATATGCGCACGCCGAAGGAACCGGCGGACCAGGCCAAGCTGCAGGAGCTCGGCTACCAGAGCCTCGACGAACGGCTGGCGGAGCGCTTCCACACCACGGTCGACGTGCTGAAGATGCTCAATCCCGACGGAAGGCCGGCGGGGATGAAGGACGGCATGGACGCCGGCGCCAGCCCGTCGCCGACCGCCAGCGCGACGCCGACGCCGTCCCCTTCGGCCAGCGCGTCAGGCCAGCCGGATACATCGCCGCTGCCCTCGACCTTCATGGCGGGACAATTGGTGCGCGTGCCCAACATCGGCGGCGACCGCATTGCGCCGGGCTCGGTCGACGATAGCACCTGGCAAGTGACTCTGCAGAGCCTCGGGATTGGCACCGACTATCCCAAGGCCGACAAGGTCGTCGTCAGCAAAGGCGGCGGCACGCTCAAAGCCTACGACGCCGGCGGCAAGCTGGTGGCGGAATTCACCGTGACATCGGGCTCCAGCCACGATCCGCTGCCGATCGGCACCTGGAAGGTCAACGGCATCAGCCGGAACCCGCCGTTCCACTACAACCCCGACCTGTTCTGGGATGCCAAGGCGACCGACGAGAAGGCGACGCTGCCTCCGGGCCCGAACGGACCGGTCGGGGTGGTGTGGATCGACCTCAACAAGGAACACTACGGCATCCACGGCACCCCCGAGCCGCAGACCATCGGCCGGACCGAATCGCACGGCTGCGTGCGCCTGACCAACTGGGACGCGGCGCGGCTGGCCCAGATGGTCAGCCCGGGCACCAAGGTCGTATTCGAGAAATGACGGCCTAATGCGCGCGCTCGACCGCCTGGCGACGATCGTGGTCACCGCGACGCTGACTTCGGCGGTGTGGATCGTCGCGGGCGGGACGATCATGCAGCACGCGGGCGTCGCGAGCGGGTTCGCGGGTAAGCCGGTCACTGCCCCAGCAGCTCCGACGCCCGCTCCGCCACCGCCCGTACATCCGCTCGCGGAAGTGAAGCTGGTCATCCCGGTGCAGGGCAAGCTTCCGCGCGACCTAACCGACACCTTCTCCGCCGCGCGTGCGGGCGGCGCGCGCATTCACGATGCGATCGACATCATGGCCGCCGAGGGCACCCCGGTGATCGCCGCCGCGCCGGGCAAGGTGGAGAAGCTGTTCCTGTCGAAGCCGGGTGGAATGACGATCTACGTCCGCTCCCCAGACGGCCGAATGATCTACTACTATGCGCACTTGCGCGACTACGCGCCGGGGCTGGCGGAAGGGCAGCAGGTGGCCGCCGGACAGCGCCTCGGCAGCGTCGGGCACACCGGCAACGCCAGCCCCGACGGGCCGCACCTTCACTTTGCGCTGATGCAGACCACGCCGGAGGCGAAGTGGTATCAGCCGACGGTGGCGGTCAACCCCTATCCGCTACTGGTCGGACGTTAACGCTCGGGACCGGTGCGCACGCAGCGCATCCTGGCGAATTCGCCTTCGAGGTTGGTGCGCTGAAGCGCCTTCGGGCTGACCCGCTCGAACCGCGCGCCGCGCATCGGGCCGCGGGTAAAGACCACCTCGTCACCCCGCAGCAGGTAGGTGCCCTTGCCGGTCGCTGCCCGGTAGCTGGAACCGTTGGTCACGTCGAACCACGCCTTGTCGATCGGGCGCGAGGCGGGCCCGGCGGCGTCGCCGGGGAGTTCGCACAGGTAGCGGCCCAGTAGCAAGGTGCCGATCGGGCCATCGGCCTGCGCTCCGCTCGCCAGGATGGCTGCGGCCAGTGCGACGACGGTGGATACGATGCGGGTCATAGTCGGGCGAATTACCATGCGCGCCCCAGTGCCACCACCCACCTTGCCGCCGCGTGACCGAGCCGCTAAGGCGCCCCGCGCATCGCCGCCCGCCGATCCGAGCGAGGCCGGCATCCTCAAGAAGGCTCTTTGACCCATGAAAATCTCCGGCGTGGACATCCGTCCCGGTAACATCCTCGAATACGAAGGCGGGATCTGGAAGGTGGCCAAGATCCAGCACACCCAGCCGGGCAAGGGCGGTGCCTACATGCAGGTCGAGATGAAGAACCTGCAGGACGGCCGCAAGACCAACGTCCGCTTCCGCAGCGCCGACACCATCGAGCGCGTGCGGCTGGACCAGAAGGGCTACCAGTACCTCTACGCCGACGGCGACCAGCTCGTATTCATGGACAAGGACACCTACGACCAGATCAGCCTGCCGGCCGACCTCGTCGGTGAAGCCGCCGCGTTCCTGCAGGACGGGATGGAAGTCGACCTCGAGCTGTGGGACGAGAAGCCGATCTCGGTCGCGCTGCCGTCGCAGATCGAAGCCACCATCGTCGAGGCCGACGCAGTGGTGAAGGGGCAGACCGCCTCGTCGAGCTACAAGCCCGCGACCCTCGACAACGGCGTGCGCGTGATGGTGCCGCCCCACATCGCCAGCGGCACCCGCATCGTGGTCGACGTGTACGAGCGGACCTACGTCGGCAAGGCCGGCTGAGGCACATATCATGGCGGCGATTTCGGGCCTGATCCGGGTAATGGAGAAAGCCGCGCGCAAGGCGGGCGGCAAGCTGCGGCGCGACTTCGGCGAAGTCGAGCACCTGCAGGTCAGCCGCAAGGGGCCGGCCGATTTCGTCTCCAAGGCGGACCAGATCGCCGAGCGGACGATCTACGACGAACTCCTCCACGCGCGGCCCGACTGGGGTTTCGAGCTGGAAGAGGGCGGCACGATCGAGGGCAAGCCCGGCAACCCGCGGTGGATCGTCGATCCGCTCGACGGCACGAGCAACTTCCTCCACGGCATCCCGCATTTCGCGATCTCGATCGCGGCGCAGGAACCCAAGCTGGACGGTTCAGGTTGGGGCGAGGTCGTCGCGGCGGTCGTCTACCAGCCGATCACCGACGAGACGTTCTGGGCAGAGAAGACCCGTGGCGCGTGGCTGCAAGACAAGCGCCTGCGCGTGTCCAGCCGACGCAACCTCGCGGACTCGCTGATCGCGACCGGCATCCCCTATGGCGGACATGGCGACTTCGGCGAATGGACCCGCGTCCTCTCCGAGATCGGCCCGCAGGTCGCCGGCATTCGCCGCTTCGGCGCGGCCTCGCTCGATCTGGCTTGGGTGGCGGCGGGCCGCTTCGACGGATTCTGGGAGAGCGACCTCGCGCCTTGGGACACCGCCGCGGGATGCCTGCTGGTGCGCGAGGCGGGCGGCTTCGTGACCGACTACCGCGGCCGCAGCCTGCCGGTGTGCGACCGCCAGGTGCTGGCCGCCAACGACGGCCTGCATTCCAAGCTGCACAAGAGCCTCGCCGCCGCGCTCAAGAAATAGCCCTCAGTCGGCGTAGATTGCGTCGCTGAAGGCTTCCATCAGCGTGTGCCAGTCGCTGAGTACGCTGGCGAATTCTT